>PMMB01000367.1 GCA_003165495.1 Gammaproteobacteria bacterium
AAGCTCGGCGAGGTGTACTACGGTTTCGGCGATTATCAGAAGTGCGTGGATGCCATCACTGCCGCTCTCGTCAAGGGGCAGATCAAGCATCTGGACGAGGCGTACGTCTATCTCGGACTTGCTGCAGCCCAGCTCAAGAATTTCCCAGAGGCCAAGAGAACTTTTGCGAGTTTGAAAATGGTGCCGAACATCAGCCCGCGCGTCCAGAAGCTGTGGGAGCTGTACGCTGAGACGCTCGGTCGGTAATCAAAACGCAGGGAGAATGCAATGACGATCAAAGCCGGCGACAAAATGCCAGAAGGCGCGTTTACTCGCATGACCGCGGACGGGCCGCAGAAGATAACCACGGAGCAACTGTTCGCCGGTAAGACCGTGGTGCTGTTTTCAGTTCCAGGCGCATTCACTCCGACCTGCGATGCCAAGCACTTACCGGGTTTTGTTGAGTTAGCGGATCAAATCAAGGCCAAGGGTGTGGATACCATCGCCTGCACCGCGGTGAACGATGTGTTCGTGATGAACGCATGGGGTAAGCATGGCGGCGTCGGCGACAAGATTCTGATGTTGGCGGACGGGAACGCCACCTATGCCAAGGCCTTGGGGCTCGAGCTGGACGGATCGAAATTCGGCATGGGGGTCCGCGGCCAACGGTTTGCCATCATCGTCAAAAATGGGGTTGCCACCCAGGTGAACGTCGAAGGGCCGGGAGAGTTCAAAGTGTCTGCGGCCGAATTCGTTCTCAAACAGCTCTAGCACGCGAACTCAATTGCTAGCTCTGCAGACGTTGCCGACGTCGTTCGGCATCGCGGAATGCGAACGTATTGCGCGCGATCTCTACGGGCTCGCCGTCTCGATCAGCGCGTTGCCGGGGGAGCGGGACAGCAACTTTCGTTTGCGCACCGCCGACGCGCCGGGCGTCGATGCGCGCGAGTTCGTTCTGAAGATACGCGACGTTGCAACCGACGCGGAGAGCACCGACTGCCTGGTACGCGTGCTCGATCATTTGGCGGAGCAAGATCCCACTTTACCCGCGCCGCGGCTTTTCCCCACGCAGCGGGGGCAAGCGGTTGGCCGTTTCAGCCGCGACGGGATCGACTACGCCACCTGCCTCGTAGGTTTTTTGCCCGGGCAACTTTTGCTCGAGTCGCCTCAGAGCGCGGCCCTGCTGCAAAACGTGGGTGCCACTCTGGCCCGCATCGACCGAGCTCTGCAGGGGTTTTTTCATCCATCCTTGACTCGGCGCCTGGCGTGGGATGTGAGGCGTCTGCCCGAACTCGCAGAATTCAGCAGCTACATCGAATCGGCGGCGCTGCGCGAAGCCGTCGATGGGGTTTCTAGCGCCTTTCGGGCCTGTCTCCCACGGCTTCGTGGCTTGCGCAGTCAAGCCATCCATGGCGACTGCCACGCCGCCAATTTATTGGTGGATGTCGACGGGCAATCGATCTGCGGCATTCTCGATTTCGGCGACATGATTCACGCGCCTCTCATATTCGAGCCTGCGGTCGCCATGTCGGAACTATTGACCGAAGTGATGGCGCCGCTGGCTTCGGTGGCTGCAGTGCTGCACGGCTATGCGCAGAGCCAGACCCTGCAGGCCGACGAGGTGGAGTTGCTCTACGACATCGTCACTGCGCGTCATGCCACTACCGTGCTGGTGCATGCCTGGCGCCGTCATCACGACCGCCAAGGCGCCCGCGTGCTGGATGAGGCAGCGGTGCACTGCGGGCGTTCGCTCGTTCAGTTGTTGAACGTCGATCGTCGGGCGCTGACCCGTACGTGGCACGAGGCGGCTGGAACCATGAGCCCGGCAGCATCAACGGTCGCTATGCCCGCCGCTGCGCACGCCGTCGATCTCGCGCGGCGGCATCGGTTGATGGGAGCCGGTGCCGAGTTGTTCTACGAAAAGCCCTTGCACCTGGTGCGCGGCGCGGGGGTTTGGTTGTACGACACGCAGGGGCGCGCGTACCTCGACGTGTACAACAACGTACCGCATGTCGGTCACACTCATCCGACCGTTGTGGCGGCGATTCAAAGACAGACAGCAATCCTCGCCACCCATACTCGCTACTTGCACGAAAATATTCTGCAGTACGCGGAGCAACTCACGGCCCGATTACCTGCGCATCTCGATGCCTGTATTTTCGTGAATTCCGGCAGCGAGGCCAACGACGTGGCGTGGCGAATGGCCCGGATGGCCACCGGCCACCATGGCGGCCTGGTCATGGATCACGCCTATCACGGAATTACGGATGCGGTCGCGGCGCTCACCCCTGGCGTAGGAAGGCCGCATGACCCGCGAGTCGTCACGATCGCGCCGCCGCCGGCCAATTTGCGAGTCGGCGATGAGATGGACCCCGCGGAGTTGGCCGCGGCGATGCAAGACACCGATCGGGCAATCGCAAGGCTTGCTGAACGAGGGTTCGCACCCGCAGCCTTCTTTATCGACACCGCGATCACCAGCAGCGGAATTTTCGATCCGCCTGCTGCTTGGGCTGCGGCGGTTACCGCCCGCGTACGCGCCGCCGGCAGCCTCGTTGTCGCCGACGAGGTGCAATATGGATTGGGACGCTCCGGTTCGCATTTCTGGGGATTCGAACGGCGCGGCATCGAGCCTGACATCGTGACCATGGGCAAACCCGTGGGCAACGGCTATCCCATCGGGGTCGTCGCCGCCAATCGCGCATTGATAGAAGAGTTTCAGGCGAAGTTCGGTTTCTTTTCGACCTTCGGCGGCAATGCCGTGGCCGCCGCCGCGGGGCTCGCGGTCCTCAAGGTGCTCGATGGCGAAGAACTCATGGCGAACGCCTTGGCCACGGGCGGCTACTTACGTGCGCAGCTCGAGTCGGTCGCTGCCCGGCACGAATGCTTGGGCAAGGTGCGCGGCGCCGGTCTGCTGCTGGGCTTGGATGTCCTAGGGCGCGATGGGTCCGCGGCGAAACTGCGCAACAAGCGGAT
>PMMB01000231.1 GCA_003165495.1 Gammaproteobacteria bacterium
ATGGCCCGCAAACGCGCACTAGTCGTCGACGACTCCAAGTCGGCTCGCGTCATCTTGAGCCGCATGCTCGAGAAGTACGACATCGAAGTCGACATGGCGGAATCAGCCGAGCAAGCGATTGAATATTTGAAGAACAATCGCCCGGATGCGATTTTCATGGACCATCTCATGCCCGGTATGGATGGTTTTCAGGCGGTGCTGGCGATCAAGGGCAATCCGCTGACGGCCATGATCCCGATCATGATGTACACCTCGCAAGAGGGCGAACTGTACGTCGGGCAAGCGCGCGCCCTGGGCGCGCTGGGCGTTCTGCCGAAACAGGTGCGCCCGGTCGATGTATCGAAAGTATTGTACGAATTACACTTGATGCCGGACCGGCGCGACATTACCGAAGGCGCGCTGGCGCCGGTGGAACTGGAAGACGGCGCGCCGATCGCGAGAGCGCCGGCGGACGCTGCCGGCGCCGGCGCAACCTTGGCCGGCGATTGGGGACGCCGACTCGAATTGGCGCTCAAGGATCAGGCGGCCGACCTGCGCCGCTTCATCGTCGCAAGCCTCGAAAGTTTCGCCTCGCGCATCGTGAGCGATGTGCGTGACTCGATACCTGCTCCGACGTTGGAGTTTCCACCGCCGCCGGCGCGTGCGGCGCGACCGACGTGGCCCTGGGCCGCCGGACTCGCCGCGGCGTGCCTCATTGCGGTTTTATTCGCGGCGTGTTGGCTCATCGCGCGCGGCGATTTGGCGAAATCGCGAGCCGAGGTCGCCGGGTTGACATCGGCCAATACCGAATTGCAGCGCGCACGCCTCGACCTCTCTGCGACGGTCAAAGATCTCAGCGCCGCGTTGGCGGCCGTCTCCACCAGCACCGGCGCGGCCGGCGTCGGCATCTCGCTCATTGCACCGCGAACAGAAACCGTTCCTTACGGCGAAATCCCATTCGATCGCGGTCGTCTCGACGTACTGCGCGAACTGCTCGCAAAACTCGAAGCGCAGGGATTTCAAGGAGTCGTGAAGATCACGAGCCTGTCGGGACTATATTGTCTCAGCGGCAACGCGACGGACGGATTCACACCGGCCGGCGCGGGTTTATCGGCCAGCAAATGCGATGTGGTCGGCAATCCGTTCGAAGAGTCTTTATCGGGTCAGCAGCGGCAATCGCTGGCATTCGCCAATTTGATCGCCGGCGTGCGACAGCGCACCGCGGGTGCGATCACGGTAGCCATCGAAAACGCGGGCAGCGCACGGCCGAGTACGCCGTATCCGGCGCGCATCGAATCGCTCACGGCGGGCGAGTGGAATCGCGCGGCCGCCGCCAACAATCGCGTCGAGTTCGCGGCGGAAGCCAATTCGGACCAGTGACCCTTGAGCGCATCGCGAACCTCACCCTTGCGCCCTGCGCCTGCGGCGGCGCGCGTTCAGAAGGCGATTCTGACGAAGAATTCAGGACCCTTGGAGACGAAATTGAAGTACCCCGAATCCTTCGTCTGCCGCGAGTCAAGATTCGCTTTCGCCGCGGTGTAGCCGAGCGCGAACGAGATGTTGGGGCGCAACCGGTACAGAGCGGCCAGTTCGTAAAAGCCCAGCGAGCCATCGAGGTGGTCGACGGCTAATTTGAAGTATTGAGCACGGGCATCGATATAAAATCGTTTGCTCAGCACATAGGTCGAGTCAAGGCCGATGGTCGGGATGGGACCCGCCTGATCTTCCCTCTGATCCACGTGCCGGGTTTGCGTGTCTACGCGTGCCTGGGCGGAGATGTCCGTGTCGTTGATGCCGATGGTGGCGGCGACCTCGAATTTCTCGCTGTGCAAGAACGAGTATTCGTAGTTGATGCCGAGCGTGCGCAGGCTCAAGTTGGCCTGCACCGGATCGCCGGGGTTCAAGAGCACGTCGCGAAATACGATTGGAGCGCCGGCGCCGACGGTGGTCTGACCGGATCGATCCAAAGTAAAGTAATCGAACCGCAGCCGATGCCGCTCGCCGACCCGCACCATGGCCTGAAATTCGGGTTCGAAGTCCGAGCTATCCAAGCCAAATTCTTTCTCTGCGTTGATCGACGTACCCGGCAAGCCCTGACTGCTGTCCAGTCGAATGCCGGTCGTCGATGACACATGCATGACGCCAAGCGACAAACGAACGCGTTCGTCGGTGGGGCTCAGATAGTCGTCGGCGTGCGCAAGGGCCGCGATCAGCGTAAGGGTCAGCAATGCCGTGCCAATCTTGATCATGTAGGTCTCCTCAAAATCAATTGGTCCGTTGCGGCTCGCCTCGGTGCCGCCGGCAAGGAGGTGCCGATGCGGTCCAATACGTGGGCGGCGGCGGCGCGCCAGCCGGTGAGCTTGCCGCCGTATATGCCAAGCACACGCGGCTTGGGCTCGCGGTCGGTGCTGAATATGGTTTCTCGTGATCGGTCGAATGCCGCTTCGGAAGCGGCAGGCAGAACGCGCAGCCCGGCGAAACGCTGCGTGATGTGCTCGCGCGTCAAGTGCCTGAAAGCCGGGAAATAATGGCGCGCCACCGCGAGCAGGTATTCCTCCTCCGAAGGTAAAGGGTGCACCTGATCCGGTTCGCCGTGGTAGGGCGTCTCTGTGGTGCCGATCAAGGTTGCGCCGTTCCACGGCATCACAAAAACGGCGCGGCCGTCCGTGGGACTTTCGACATAGTAGATCCCGGCCGTCACCGCGAAGGGCAGTACGATGTGCGTGCCCTGCACCAGATCGACGTCCGGTATCGGGATGGCCGGCCGGACGGCGCCAGCGACGTGCGGGGCCCAAGGCCCCGCCGCATTGACCAGCACCCGGGCCGTACATTGCACGGCCTCTGCACCTTGGCTGTAGGCCACGGTGACGCCATCGTCGGTGAGGGTTGCGCCCGTGAAACTCGCGGGCATCGCGAGCTCCGCGCCCAATGACAACGCCGACTGGACTACCGCACGGGTCAGCAAGGCATCATCCGTTTGCGCATCTTGATATTGAATGACGGCATCGAGAGCGTGGGTCTCAAGACCGTCGAGCGAGGACCATTCGCGTTTCGGGACGGTGCCGAAGCGGGTACTCGCATCGAACCCTCCGAGCAACGCATAAACCCAAAGCCCAAGTTTCAACTGCCACGGCCGGCGTCGTGTGTCGCGATAGACCGGAATGAAGAATGGCTTGAGTTCGACGAGTTCCGCGGCGATTCGAAGATGTATGGCGCGTTCGCGCAGACTCTCGCGCACCAGCGCGAACTGGCCGGATTCGAGATAGCG
>PMMB01000281.1:0-7271 GCA_003165495.1 Gammaproteobacteria bacterium
CTCTCGAGGCGTGCGGCTAAAAATCCATTTTCGTGCGCACTTTGCCGGCCGAGGCGCAAAGCCTTAGGCTACTGTCCTTCAAATCAGGTCGGGAAACGCGTATGCAAACAGGTTTCGTCGGATTGGGTGCCATGGGCGCGCACATGGCGCGTAGTCTGCACCGTGCGGGTCTGCTGACGGGTGTATGGAATCGGACCGCCGACAAGGCCACGGCGCTCGCCAAGGAACTGCGCTGTCTCGCCTTCACCAGCTTGACGGAACTCGCCGGGAACTGCGAAGCGGTGGTGATCTGCGTATCCGCCGATGACGATTTGCGCGCGGTGATCGCGGGTCTCGAGCCTGGACTGAGTCCCAACATGATTGTGATGGACTGCTCCACCGTGGGCGCGGCTACGGCACGCGAATTACACACTCGGCTCGACGCGCTCGGCGTCGGCTTTCTCGACTGCCCGGTGAGCGGCGGCGTGGAGGGTGCGCGCACCGCTTCTCTAGCCATCATGGTGGGCGGCGACGAGCCGGTATTTTCGCGCGCCCAACCGATCTTGCAGGCGATGGGCAAGAACGTGGCCTATCTTGGCGCGAGCGGCGCCGGCCAAGCGGCAAAAGCGACGAATCAAATCATGTGTGCGGGCATCATCCAAGCCGTCGGCGAAGCGATGGCCTTTGCGCACGCCGAAGGGTTGCCGCTCGATCGGTTGATCGAGCTCTTGGGCAAGGGCGCGGGCTCGAGCTGGTACTTCGTCAATCGCGCGCCGTTCATGGCCCATAATTCCTTTCCTGCGGGCTTTCGCGTGCGGCTGCATGCCAAGGATTTGCGTATTTGCCGCGACATGGCGGCACAGCACGGCGCGCAACTGCCGGTGGTGGAATCGACTCTGGCGCAATATGCGCAGTTGATCAACCAGGGCTTTGGCGATGAGGACATATCTTCCATCTACCGGCTGAAGTCCGCGCTATTTCCCGCCAAGCCCGAACCCACATGAACAAGCCGCCGGCTGCGCCGCTGCGGGTCGCCACGCGCAAGAGCCAGCTTGCTCTCTGGCAAGCCGAGCACGTGGCGACGCTGCTGCGCCGGGCACATGCCGGCCTCGAGGTTGAGCTCGTGCCCATCGTGACTCAAGGCGACCGCATTCAAGACCGGACCTTGGCCGCCATCGGTGGGAAGGGCCTGTTCATCAAAGAACTCGAAGTGGCCCTCGAGGAGCGGCGCGCCGATATCGCCGTGCATTCGATGAAGGATTTGCCGAGTGACCTTCCCGAAGGACTCACCATCGCGGCGGTACTCGAGCGAGCGGATGCCCGGGATGCTTTGCTGACGGCAAAGGCCGCACGGCTCGACGATTTGCCCCGAGGCGCGCGCGTGGGCACCTCGAGTCTGCGGCGGCAAGCGCAGCTATTGGCGGCTCGGCCGGACTTAACGATAGAGACCCTGCGCGGCAATGTGGATACGAGGCTGCGGCGACTCGATGCCGGCGACATGGATGCCATCGTGCTGGCCTGCGCGGGCTTGATTCGGTTGGGGCTAGAATCGCGCATCACTGCGCGTCTCGATCCCAAGATCTCCTTGCCGGCCGTCGCCCAGGGGGTGATCGGTATCGAGTGCCGCAGCGCTGATGCGCGCACACGGGGCCTTGTGACCGTTCTCAACCATCCGGCGACGCGGATTGCCATGGACGCGGAGCGGGCGTTCGCGCATCGACTCGGCGGCAGCTGTCAATCGCCCATCGCGGCGCATGCCGAGCTCGAGGGAAAGCGATTGATACTCGATGGCCTGGTGGCGGAACCCGATGGCTCGCGGCTGCTGCGCGATACCTTGTCCGGCAGCGTCGATGACCCGGCTGCTCTTGGCCGCCAACTGGCCGAGCGAATTTTGGCCGCGGGCGCGGGCCCGCTGCTAGGGCGCCTGCGCGCCGGTTGACCCCATGCCTGCGTTGCAAGGTGTCGGCGTCCTGGTCACTCGGCCCGAGCAACAGGCGATGCCGTTGTGCCGGCTATTGGAAATGCAAGGCGCGAGCACACTGCGCCTGCCTGCCGTTGAAATCAAAGCCGTCGGCAACCGGCGCGACACGGCGGCGCAACTGGGCGCTCTGGAGGAATTCGATGTCATCATTTTCACCAGCACCAATGCCGTGCGATTCGGCGTCTCGCTGCTCGATCAAAAGCGCGATTTGACTCTCGCCGCCATGGGTCCTGCGACTGCTCGAGCCCTGAACCTTGCCGGCTACCGGGTGGCGGTGCAGCCACAGGAAACCTTCGACTCCGAGAGCCTGCTCCTGCACCCAAGGCTTGAACATCTGGCAGGGCGCCGAATACTGATCATCAAAGGCGCCAACGGCCGGCCATTCCTTGAACAAGAACTCGCGCACCGCGGCGCGCAAGTGGTGGCGGCCGATGTCTACCAACGCGTGCCGGCGACTCCGAGTCACGCGCTTCTCGAGGCACTGCTCGACAGCTTCACCGCCGGAGCGGTGCAGGTGATCACCGCGACCAGCTTGGAGATTGCAAGCAACTTGCTCGAGCTCGCGACTCCCGAGTTGCGCGATGAATTCGAGCGCGTGCATTGGCTGGTGCCCGGCGAGCGCATTGCAGCCGGGTTGCGCGAGCGTGGACTATCGGCGCCGCTGTTGCAGGCGGAATCAGCCGAAGATCACGATTTGGTCGCGGCGCTCGTCCGTTGGCGCTCGAGCGTATCCGGCGCGTAATCGAAGGAATCGAAAAACAACCGGTTCGCGGCAACTCCGCGCTGCCCAAATTCGCGCCGTACCGCCGCTATCATCGCCGGCGGCCCGGCCGCATACACATCGTATTTTTCGAGATCATCGATATCCTCGAGTACGGCCTCGTGCACGAAGCCGCGGGAGCCCCGCCATTCGGGCGAGGGCTCGGACAGTACCGGCACGTAACGCAATGGGGCCGCGCGGCCTTGCGCGGGGCGGGCGGCCGCCGCGCGTCCCGCGAGGTCTTCGAGTACGGCTTGCGCGTACAAATCACGCTCGCTGCGCACGCCCCAGTAAACGGTGATGTCTCGCCCGATGCCGTTCTCGACCACGTGCCGCAGAATGCTGAGCAGCGGCGCGAGTCCCGTGCCGCCGCCGACCAGCAACATCGGCGCAATGCCCGGCCGGTACACGAACTGTCCTAGAGGGCCCTCGATGGTCAGCAGCGCGCTTTGCGTGTCCGCATCGAACAGCGGCGCGGAGAATTTCCCGCCGACGACCCGCCGCACGTGCAGCTCCAGCAATATGGCATCATGCGGCGGCGAGGCGATCGAAAAGCTGCGCCGCCGGCCGCCGGGCAGAATGATGTCTATGGATTGACCGGCCTCGAAACGGAATGCTTCGGCTGCGGGGAGCCTTAAGGAAAGGCCCATGACGTCGTGCGACAAGGGCACGGCGCGCTCGATGCGAGCCGGCAGTCGTTTGATGAGGGTTTGGTCGGGCGTGGTGATTTCATAGGTTTCGANNCCGTTGGGGTAGTAAATCTCGCCTTGCAGCAGGCGGGCGCGGCAGGAGCCGCAATTGCCGCCCTTGCAGCTATGCGGCAAATTCAAGGAGGCGCTGAGCGCCGCGTCGAGCAACGACTGATCCGGCGCGACGCTGAAGCTGATATTGGACTTGGATAAACTGATGCGCACGCGTATTCCAGATCGCACACCTTAGCATGCGGCCGCTATCCAGCGGCGCGGCGGGCACCTTTGCGACACTAGCCCGTGGGCTGGCTGCGCTTGCTATCCAACCATTCGCCGATGGGTTCCCACTGTTTCCAGTCCGGCCATGCGAGATATTCAGGCAGTTCCAGCACACCCATGCCGCGCGCGTAGGCGCGCACATAATTCTGCGCCTCGCGCAGGCAGCCAAGGTAGGGCACTTTGAGCTTGGTCAGATACTGATCCAATTCTTCGTATATCAACGTGTATTCGCGGACGCGATTGGCGATGACGGCCAATCGCGCTTGTTTACGCGACACCTTGCCGATTTCGAGCAATTCAGCCATGAAATGTCCGCAGGCTTTCATGTCGATACTCGAAGCCAGCACCGGGACGATAATGGTTTCGGCACGCCGCACCAGCTCATTGAGCTCAGTGCCATAGACGCGAGCCGGCGCGTCGATCACCAGGATCTCGGTGCTGCGCGGCACATTGCGTAGGCCGTCCTCGAACGCGGCGACGCCGCCGATGGCGGGTAAATCGGCCGGGCGTTGCGCCAGCCAATCGAGGCTGGAACGCTGCGGGTCATAGTCTGCAATGCACACTTGGTGACCGTCGCGGGCGAAAAACACGGCGATGTTGGTCGCCAGAGTACTCTTGCCGCATCCGCCCTTCGAGTTCAATACCATTACGTGTCGCATAATTGCCCTTCGTTGTTGTTATCAGTAAGGTAAAACTCAAGGCTGGATTGCGCAACCCCCCGCTCGCGACAAATCGGCGCATCGGCTATGCTCTCAAGGTATGCGCATCGAGTTTCTGAAGATGCAGGGGCTAGGCAACGATTTCTTGGTATTCGACGCCCCCGCCGCTGCCGCTGACACTCGCTTAGACTCAAGCAGGCTGCGCGCCCTCGCCGACCGGCATACCGGCGTCGGTTTCGATCAAGCGTTGATGCTGGAAACTCCGCGCGATGCATTGAGCCGCGTGTTCTATCGGATCTTCAATTCCGACGGCACTGAGGTCGAACAGTGCGGCAATGGCGCGCGCTGTATTGCGGCTCTCTTGTACGCTCGCGCGCCGGAATTGGGCCGCAACCTCGTGATGGACTGCTTAGGCGGGGTGGTGCACGCCGAGGTCAGAGACGACGGCTTGGTGTCGGTAGACATGGGTGTGCCGAACTTCGATCCGCGCGCNNTATTCATTGAACGTCGACGGCGCGGATATCGAGATAGGCGCGGTCTCGATGGGCAATCCGCATGCCGTGCTGCGGGTGTCCGATGTGAAAACCGCGCCGGTCGGGCGGTTTGGGCCTAGTATCGAACGTCACCCGCGTTTTCCGAAGCGCACCAACGTGGGATTCATGCAAGTCGTCGGTCGCAGCCACCTTCGATTGCGCGTATTCGAACGCGGAGTGGGCGAGACTCTGGCCTGCGGTACGGGGGCCTGCGCCGCCGTCGCCGTCGGCAGGCGGCAGGGCCTGCTGGATGGAGAGGTGCGAGTCGACCTGCCGGGCGGTACCGCTATGGTTTCTTGGGCTGCCGAGGGTGAGCACTTGTGGCTCACAGGACCGGCAACTACGGTGTTTACCGGATCGATCGATATTTAACGAGCTGTATGGGAGTGTGAATGATGACAACCAGTCAGGCGCGCGGTATCAAGCAGGAGGGTCTCAACGACGCCAGTGTCGCGGACTATCTGCAAACCTATCCGGATTTCTTCGAGCGCAATTCACCGCTGTTGGCAAAATTGCGCCTTCCACATCTGCGAGACGTGGGCGCCACGGTGAGTTTGGTCGAGCGCCAGGTCGAAGTCCTGCGCGAACGCAACCAGTCGCTCGAACGCAAGTTGAAGGAACTCGTCGATGTGGCCCGCGCCAATGACGCGCTGGCCGATCGCATTCACCGCTTGAGCCAGCGCCTGATTCGCTCGCACACTTTGTTGGAGACCATCAATGCCGTCGAGACCTCGCTGCGCGAAGATTTCGACGCCATGCATTCGGTGCTGGTGCTGTTCCTCGAACAGGCACGGTCCCTGGAACCCGAGGCCGGCCGGTTCTTGCGTTCCGGCGATCCGCACGCCGCCGACATCAAGACCTTCGAATCGCTGCTCCAGTCCGGCAAGCCCCGTTGCGGACAAGTCCGCGATGCGCAGCGCGATTATCTTTTCGGCGTGGACTCGGTCGAGATCGGCTCGGTGGCCCTCACTCCCTTGGGCCCCAAGGGCGAGTTGGGAATTCTGGCCATCGGCGCCAGCGATGCGCAACGTTTCCACCCGGGCATGAGCACGGAATTTCTGTCCCGCATCGGCGAACTCGTGACTTACGCGTTGATGCGCTGAGCTCCCAAGGGGACCATGGATTTAGGCGAGCGCGAATGGATCGATCGATTTTTATCGCACCTCGCGCACGAGCGGCGCATGAGCGGGCATACCATCGCGGCGTATCGGCATGATTTACTCGCCTTGGCGCAGTTCGGCGGACGGCGAAGATTGGTCGCGTGGAACAGGCTCGATAATTCTCAATTGCGGGCATTTGCCGCCGCCTCGCATGGGGGAGGCTTGAGCCCCCGCAGCATTCAGCGGCGTCTGTCGGCCGCGCGAACCTTTTACGAATTCCTGATGCGCGAAGGTCACTGCGCGCGCAATCCGGCCCTCGATGTGCGTGCGCCCAAAACCAAGAAGCGGCTGCCGGCCACTCTGGATGCCGATCAAATGGCCCGGCTCCTGGCATTTAAGGTCGACGATTCCTTGTCCGCACGCGATAAGGCCATCATGGAATTGTTCTACTCCTCGGGACTGCGATTGGCCGAACTCGTCGGCTTGAGCGTGGCCGCGGTCGATCTTAAGGATCGCACCGTGCGGGTGCTCGGCAAGGGCAGCAAGACTCGAATCGTGCCCATCGGCCGATTTGGCATAGACGCTCTGAAGAAGTGGCTGAAAGCGCGCGTGGGGCTGGTCAATACTCACGTGGACGCACTGTTCGTGGGGCAGAACGGTCGCCCTCTGTCGGTTCGCGCCGTGCAGCTGCGTGTCGGCACGTGGGGCCGCCGTCAGGGCATCGGCGTGCATGTCCACCCGCATATGTTCCGCCACTCGTTTGCCACCCATCTGCTCGAGTCCAGCGGTGATTTGCGGGGAGTGCAAGAATTGTTGGGCCACGCCGACATCGGGACCACCCAGATCTATACCCACCTGGATTTCCAACACCTGGCGACNNTCATATGAATCACGATCCAAAGCGAATCTATGGCACCACGATTCTCGCCGTGCGGCGCAATGGGCGGGTTGCGGTCGGCGGCGATGGCCAAGTGACGCTGGGCCAAAGCGTGATGAAGGCCAATGCCCGCAAGGTCCGCCGCCTGTACGGCGAAAAAGTACTCGCCGGATTTGCCGGCGGCACCGCGGACGCCTTTACCTTGTTCGAGCGCTTCGAGGGAAAATTGGAGAAATTCGGCAATCTCACCCGCGCCGCCATCGAATTGGCCAAAGATTGGCGTACCGATCGAAGCCTGCGCCGGCTGGAGGCGCTGCTCTGCGTCGCGGACTTAGGCAGCACCTACGTCATTTCGGGCAATGGCGATGTCATCGAACCGGAGCATGACCTGATCGCCATCGGTTCGGGCGGAGG
>PMMB01000281.1:7282-8985 GCA_003165495.1 Gammaproteobacteria bacterium
TACACGAACCGCAATCTGACGATCGAGGAGCTGTAGCGCCCCATGTCGCAGATGACCCCGCGAGAAATAGTCGAAGAGTTGGACAAGCACATCGTCGGCCAGAAAGCGGCCAAACGCGCGGTCGCGATCGCGCTGCGCAATCGCTGGCGCCGCATGCAAGTCGCCGAATCGCTGCGCGCCGAGATCACCCCGAAAAACATTCTCATGATCGGCCCAACCGGCGTCGGCAAGACTGAGATCGCACGCCGCCTGGCGCGCCTCGCCAAGGCGCCCTTCATCAAAGTGGAAGCTACCAAGTTCACTGAAGTGGGCTATGTTGGACGCGAAGTAGACTCGATCGTACGCGATCTGGTTGACATCTCCGTAAAAATGACCCGCGAAGAGGAGATTGCCAAGGTGCGTCATCGCGCCGCCGACAGCGCCGAAGAACGCGTGCTCGACGCGCTGCTGCCGCGCTCTTCAGCGGGTTTCACCGCAGACTCGGCGCCGCGGGACAACGACACCCGGCAGCGCTTTCGGAAAATGCTGCGCGAGGGTCACTTAGAAGATCGCGAAATCGAAATTGAAGTGCGTGCCGTGCCGACGGGCGTCGAAATCATGGCGCCCCCCGGCATGGAGGAAATGACCCAGCAGTTGCAGGGCATGTTCCAAAACTTAGGACAAGGCCGGACGCGTCAGCGCAAACTCAAGATCAAAGAAGCGTTGAAACTCCTGGTCGACGAAGAAGCGTCGAAAATGATCAACGAAGAGGAACTGAAGGTTCGCGCCGTCGAAAATGCGGAGCAAAACGGCATCGTGTTCATCGACGAAATAGACAAAATCGCGCGCCGCCAGGAGACCACGGGTGCCGACGTGTCGCGCGAAGGCGTGCAGCGCGATCTGCTGCCCCTGGTCGAGGGGTGCACGGTGAATACCAAGTACGGCACGGTGAAGACCGATCATGTATTGTTCATTGCGTCCGGCGCATTTCACATGTCCAAACCCTCCGATCTGATTCCGGAGCTGCAAGGGCGCTTGCCGATCCGTGTCGAGCTCGAGCCCTTGGTCGTCGAGGATTTCATGCGTATTTTGACCGAACCCGATGCGTCGTTGTGCCGCCAGTACACGGCCCTGCTCGCCACCGAAGGCGTCGATCTGGAATTCGCCGGCTCCGGCGTGCAGCGGCTCGCCGAAGTTGCTTTCGAGGTCAATGAGCGCACCGAGAACATCGGGGCGCGACGCCTGCACACCGTCATGGAGCGGCTGCTGGAAGCCGTGTCCTTCGATGCCGCGGACCGCAGCGGAACCCATGTCCTCGTCAATCGCGAGTATGTCGAGGGCAATCTCGGCGAACTGGTGAAAGATCAAGACCTATCGCGCTACATCCTCTAGTGCACCCGACCGATATCAAATTGCGTACGTCGTCGCGCATTCTCGATGTGCGCTTCGATGACGGATCGCATTTCGAACTGCCTTTCGAATACCTGCGGGTTTTCTCCCCATCCGCCGAGGTGAAGGGCCACGGCGGGGGCGAGGGAGTGCTGCAGATCGGTAAGCAGAACGTCGGCATCACCGGCGTCGAGCCGGTGGGAAACTATGCCCTGCGCCTGCTGTTCGACGACGGCCACAATACGGGTCTCTACACGTGGAGTCTCTTGCACGAGTTGGGCCGCGATCGCGAGCTCAACTGGGCGCGCTATCTGGCACGCTGCGCGGAAGCCCAG
>PMMB01000259.1:0-2248 GCA_003165495.1 Gammaproteobacteria bacterium
AAGGCAAGATCGCTCGCTTGCATTGCAAGACTTGCGGCGCCGAACAGCCAGCCTGAGCCCTCTTTGGGCGCCTGAACTACCGGACCCAACCCGTAGCGCGTGTAACCCGCGGCATCGCCGGCCGATACCTGCGCGGCATGTCCGCCGGTTGGCGAGTACTCGGCAACATCTGTCATGTGCAGCGGCGCGAACAAATGGCCGCTGAGAAACTCGAACAAGGTCTCGCCCGAGGCTTTCTCCACGATGGCGCCTGCGAGTACATACCCTGTGTTGGAGTATTGCCAATCCGTTCCCGGCTCGAAGTCGAGCGGCCGTTGCGCCCATTCATCGATGATGGCGGCAGTCGTGGTCGGCTGCGTCATCTCGGGCGTGAGAAAATCCTGCGGCCAGTAATCCCTGATGCCGCTCGTATGCGTGAGCAGCTGCCGTGGCGTGACGGCAGCCGCTGCGCGCAGCTCGGGAAACCACTTGGCCATGGGATCATCCAGCGATAACTTTCCTTGTTCCGCGAGCAGCAAGACGGCGGCGGCTGTGAATTCCTTCGATACCGAGTCGATTGCATAACGCGTGGCGGCCGTCGACGGCACCTTAGGGTTCAATCGGGCGGCACCGTAGGCCTTCGCATACGCCAATCGGCCGTCCTGCACGATGGCGATCGACGCCGAGGGGGCGCCGGTACTCGCCAGCCATTCCGCGACGACTTGGTCCACCGTGGCCGCATCCACGGCGGAGCCCGCGACCGCAGGGACGAAAACAGCGCACAGGCAGAGCAGTACCGCCCAGCCTGAATGCCGCAGGCATCTAATGACTATTTCCCCGCTGCGACGGCCCGCGCCTCTGCGTCGAGCCGAAACCCGAACAACAGATCGTATCCCAGCCCGGGCGGCCATCGCTATTGATTCGGCTGACGCCCGCGGGGGAGGTGCGCGTCAATGAGTGCCCGCACAGCGGGTAGCGCTGCGGAAATCGGCCCGCTGGCGAGTGGGAAAATCAGGCGCGTGAAATATCCGCCGTCCAATAGCAACATGAGTGCGTCGCCGAGGCTCTCGGCGTCGCGCGCCCCCATGGCATGCGCCATGGCGTGCAGCCGCTTGCGCACCTGTTCTTTGTACGCGCGCACGAGCGTACTCAATTCGTCTTCGTCATCGGAGATTTCCGCTGCCGCGTTGCCGAGCGCGCAGCCGCGGCAGCTATTGGACATGGCGATTGCCAATTGTGCTTCAAAGAGAGCCTCAACCTGGCGGCGGGGATTATCGGGAAATCGAGCCACGGCAGCGTCCCACCATGCCCAGTACTCCCGCTCCTGTTCGCGAAGATATTCAGTGACCAGCGCTTCCTTGGACACGAAGCTGCGGTAAAAGCTCATCTTGTTGGACCCGGCTTCCGCGGCAATCGCGTCGACGCCTACGCCGTGAATGCCGTGGCGATAAAAAAGGTCGCAGGCAGTCTCAAAGATGCGGTCGCGCACGCGCGACTTGGCGCCCGGAATCGCGGCGACCAGGCCCGATTCCTCATCGCCGCTGCTTGTGCCTGATTTGTTGCTACTCACGCCCAACGCTCTGTTGATATCGATGTTACCGACCGGTAACATACCTTCATGTTACTTACTGGTAACTCACGTAGACAGGATCGTCGCCTTAAAGTTTGAAGTCAAGGTCTAGATTCACCGGAGCACTCAACGCATTTTCGGATAACAACGCGCCGCGTCTCTCGCCGGGAATCAGTGAGGCGATCGTGCGATGCGGCGCGCTTCAACGTGACCATGGCGCTTGCATATAGCCAGAGAAACACAGCGATGGCGCTGCCGCCGGGCAACGACAGTACTTCGGGATCGAAACTGACACCGATGCTTTGGATTCGAGCCGCGATTCGGCCGGCGCTCGATTCGATAAAATTCATCATTCCAATCTCCTGCACCGCCGACTCACAGTAGGCGGGAGCTGCCTGAACAACATATGCCTGGGCAACTGTTAGGCTTAAAAAAAATTACTCAGCTATTGGCTAACATCTGTTTCAATGTTTTCTCCACTTCGCGCACTTGGGTCTTGGTCACGCCCTTCAACAAGCGATTGACCACCTTGGTCAGGCAGGCCTGCATTTTCGGAAATGCCGCCTTGCCCGCCTCGGTTACTTCAAGCGCCATCGTCCGGCGGGTATGGGCGAGGGCAACACGCCGCAGCAGGCCCTTGGTCTCCAGGCGGTCGATCATGCGGCTCATGGCGCCGCGATCGTAGTCCATGAACTTGCA
>PMMB01000259.1:2297-3885 GCA_003165495.1 Gammaproteobacteria bacterium
GCCGCTGAGCATGGCCATCCGCACCTGGCTCAACAGTGGAGCCAGGTTATTGTTCAGTTCCATGGATTTCTTCAGGCCCATGGATTTTGATTCATAGATAGCGTTCATATCGACATCTTTACACAATATCGTTGCCGCGGCAACAATTGTCAAGGCAGCAGTGGCGCAATGCGGCCGCCGATATCCGCGCTGCAGGACCATGAATTGTAGGTGTTGGCCGACAAAATCGCGGCCGCACATCGGTGTATCCTTCGCAGCGAATGACCCAAACCGTATTCGCACTTCTGTTTGCTGTTACGGCGTTCAGTTCCGTCGCGCGAGCAGCCGATCCGCAGCCGTACCGGGTCGAGATCGCCTCGGTCGGCGACAGCGATATGGACACAACCCTGAAGGCCACATCCGATTTGCAGTCGCTGCGCAGAACGGCTCCCGTCAGCCCTTTTGGCCTGATCGCACGTGCGCGAAGCGATGTCGACCGCCTCAAAACCGCGCTCGAGAGCTTTGGCTATTATCAGAGCAGCGTCGCGATCAAAATCAACGGCATGATGGTCAACAATCCGGTTCTCGGAGACGCGTTGAGCTCGCTGCCCACGGGCAACGACGCGCAAGTCGCGATTAGCTTTACCCTCGGGCCGCTCTACCATCTGGGCCGTATCGATATTGACGGCGACTTGCCCGAAGGGGTACGAAATACACTCGGTCTGACCACCGGAGCGCCCGCTGTCGCCTCAACGGTGTTGGCGGGAGGCTCACGCTTGCTGACGGAACTGCAGGAGCGAGGATACGCCTTCGCGACGGTGGATCCGCCAGTCGCGTACGAGGCCGCGGATGCGCCCATACTCGAGCTTCGCTTTCACGTCATGGCCGGATCCAAGGTGAACATCGGTGAGATCCGCTTCGAAGGATTACAGCGGATGCATGAGCACTTGTTGCGAGGCAGACTCTTGCTGCATACCGGTGATCGCTATAGCGCCTCCGCAATAGAACGGGCGCGCCACGATCTGTTGGGACTCGGTGTGTTCACTCAGGTCAGCTTGGCAGTCGGTACCGCGGTCGATGATTCCGGGGGCGTGCCGATCACCTTCAAGGTTCGCGAGCGACAGCGCCACGCGATTTCCGTCAATACCGCGTATTCCAGCGACCTGGGCGGAAGCGGCGGCGTTACCTGGACCGATCGCAATGTCTTCGGCAATGCCGAGCAGTTGATCATCGCTGCGAGGGTAATCGATCTCGGCGGCAGCGATACGACGGGAGCCGGCTATGACACGAGCGCAAAATACGTCATGCCGGATTTCGGCCGCCGCGATCAATCACTGCAGTTCGCCGTCGGCGCGATCAAACAGTCGCTCCAAGCCTATGAGCAGACGGCGCGCACATCGAGCGTGACGTTGACTCGCAAGATCTCCAGCATCTGGAGCGTCAGCGTCGGTGGCGCAACCGCCGATGAGCAAATAATTCAGGAGGGCACGACATACTTTTACACTTTGTTTGCATTGCCGATGAACGTGGCCTACGACTCAACCAATCTTGCCTCACAGCTCGAGGATCCCCGCCACGGGATTCGCGGTTCGTTAAGCTTCACGCCCAC
>PMMB01000021.1 GCA_003165495.1 Gammaproteobacteria bacterium
AGGACGCCGAGACCGGGCAGCGGGGCTACATCCTCACTGGAGATGAGAAGTATCTGGAGCCGTATCGCGGTGCACAGGTGAGCGTTGACCAAGGGGTCAAGTCGCTCCGGGACCTGACCAAGGATAACGTCAACCAGCAGCGACGGCTCGATATTCTCGAACCTCTGATTGACGGTAATGAGGGTAAATTCGCCTTGCTTCAGGAGACCATCGTCCTGCGTAAAGATAGCACTAAGGGATTTCAAGCCGCCCTACAGCTCATACGGACGGACAAGGGCAAAAACGTCATGGATGAAATCCGCAAAACAATTGGCGAGATGACGCGCGAAGAAAGCTCGCTGGTGATCAAGCGCTCGGACGAGGCGCAGGCCAGTGCTAAAAACGCAACGTTCACCATCGTCTTCGGCACTCTCGCTGCGTTCATCGTCCTCGCCCTGGCCGGCTTCCTCCTCACGCGCAACATCGCCAATCCGCTCCAGGAAATCTCCGCAACGGCGGAACGAATCGCCGCTGGCGAGCTCGGCGTCACTATAGCTACCAACCAGCGTGAGGATGAAATTGGCATCCTAGTCCGGACCTTTGCGCGCATGGCGGACTCCCTGAAAGGCATGGCCGCACTGGCCGGCAAGATTGCTGCCGGCGATCTGCGGGTGGTGGTTCAACCGCAATCGGATAAAGATGTGTTGGGAAGTGCCCTTGCAACCATGGTGGCAAATCTTCAAGGGTTGACCGCCGACCTAACGGAAGGGGTGAGCGTTTTGAGTGCATCGGCCAGTGAAATCGTCGCCGCCACAACGCAGCTTGCCGCGAGCGCCGGCGAATCGGCCGCGGCGGTGAGCGAAACCACCACCACGGTCGAAGAAGTGCGGCAAACAGCGCAGATCGCGAGCCAGAAGGCCAAATACGTTGCCGAGAGCGCGGAGAAGGCGGCGCACAGTTCGCTAAGCGGGCGCAAGTCCACCGATGATGTGGGCACCGGCATGAACCGCATCCGCGAGCAGATGGAGGCTATTGCCGCGAGCATGGTGCGCCTCTCCGAGCAGAGCCAGACCATCGGGCAGATCATCGCGACGGTGGAAGACCTGTCGGTGCAATCGAACCTCCTCGCCGTCAATGCCGCGATCGAGGCGGCCAAAGCAGGCGAGCACGGCAAGGGCTTCGGCGTGGTGGCGCAGGAGGTGAAGAGCCTGGCCGAGCAATCGCGGCAGGCCACCAACCAGGTGCGCACCATCCTGGGCGAGATTCAGAAGGCGACTAGCGCAGCCGTGATGGCCACCGAGGAAGGCGGCAAGGCGGTGGAAGCCGGTAGCCGGCAGACCGAAGTGGCGGGGGAGGCGATCAAGGCGCTGGCCGGCAGCGTGAACGAGGCGGCGCAGGCGGCCGTGCAGATCGCCGCCTCGGCTCAACAGCAGTTGGTGGGGGTGGACCAGGTGGCCGGAGCCATGGAGAGCATCAAGCAGGCAAGTTCCCAGAACGTGGCGGGCGCAAGGCAACTGGAGGCCGCGGCGCGCACCCTGAACGATCTCGGACAGCGGCTCAGGCAGTTGGTCGGGCGCTTTCAAGTGTAGAGAGTGAAACTGCGTGAGCACCAAGGAGCAGGAATTCTTCAAACAGCTTCGGGCCACCTTCGGGATCGAGGCCGCCGAGCATTTGCAAGCGATCGCAGCGGGCTTGCTGGAACTCGAGCGAACGAGCGCGCCCGAAGCACAGCGCAAGATCGTGGAGACGGTGTTCCGTGCTGCGCACAGCTTAAAGGGCGCGGCACGCGCGGTGGATTTCATCGAGATCGAGTCGCAATGTCAGTCGTTGGAAGACGTGTTCGCCGCCTGGAAGCGGGGGGAAAGCATCCCATCTGCGGCCGCGCTGAACACACTGCACCGCACGCTCGATGCCATTACCGCCGCCTTGAGCGCATCGGTCGCAACGAGCGGCGCCGGCGCGCCAGCGCCTGCCGCACGGCCATCGTCCGATCAACCCGAACAACTCGCGCGGCCCCCGGCAGTCTCCGTGCGTGCATCGGCGGAAGTGGTTGTGCAGGCGCCGGTCGCGCCGCCAAGAGCAATTCCCGTTGAAGAGACCGTGCGTATCAGCGTCGCGAAACTCGATGCGCGCCTGGTGGAAGCGGAGGAGATGCTCACTGTGAAACTGAGCGCAAGCCAACGATGGGATGACTTACATGAGCTGGCGCAGCACTTTGCGGTGTGGAAAAGCGATTGCGCGGCGGTGGAGCCGCAGGCGCGCGCGCTGCGCCAGGCACCAGATCAGCCAGCGCCCGGTCGTGCCGACGCCCCGCCCGGCCGGGGCTCGGCCCAGTTGCTCGAGTTTCTCGATCGCAATCTCGAGCATCTCAAATCCTTCGAAAGCAAAGTGATGGTGCTCACTCGGGCCGCGGAGCGGGACCGCGAGGCCGTCGGTAAACTGGTGGACGATCTGCTGGAGGGTTCCAAAAAACTGCTCTTCCTGCCTTTTGCCACGCTTTCTGCATCGTTCCCGAAGCTGGTGCACGATCTGTGCCGCGATCAAGGCAAGGAGGCGGAACTCAAGCTCTACGGCGAGCACATCGAGATCGACAAACGCATCCTGGAGGATCTGAAGGACCCGCTCATTCATTTGCTGCGTAACTGCGTCGATCACGGTGTCGAGCCGCCGCAGGAGCGCATCCGGCGAGGCAAGCCCGCACGCGCTGCGATCAAGCTCACGCTGGAGCATGGCGACGGCAACAAGGTGCGGCTGCTTTTGTCCGACGACGGCGCAGGCATAGACAGCGGCAAAGTGAAAGCGTCGGCAGTCAAGCGCGGGCTGATCTCGGCCGAAGCAGCGGCGCGGCTCAGCGAGACCGAGGCTCAGGCGCTGATTTTCCAGTCCGAGGTGTCCGCCAGTCCGATCATCACGCAACTCTCCGGTCGCGGGCTGGGACTGGCGATCGTGCAAGAAAAAGCTGAGAAGCTGGGTGGGAAAGTTTCGGTCGAGAGCCAGCCGGGCCTGGGAACCACTTTTCGCATTGTTGTGCCCGCGACGCGGGCAAGGTTTCGCGGCATCATCGTTGAGGCGGCCGGTCGGCTGCTGGTAGTGCCGACTGTCCAGGTCGAGCGCGTCTCGCGCGCCAGAGCCGACGACATTCGCACCGTCGAAGGCCGCGAGACCCTCTCATTCGGCGGGCGCGCCGTGTCCCTGGTGCATCTGGCGGATGCGCTTGAATTGCCGCAGGTTGAGCCGGAAGCGACGTCCCCCGGCGGCATGCCTATCATCGTTCTTGGCAGGAACGGCCAGCGCGTCGCGTTCGCGGTGGACAAGATCCACGACGAACAGGAAATTTTAGTCAAACCACTGATGAAACCCCTGTCGCGCGTGCGCAATATCGCCGCCGTCACGGTGCTCGGTTCCGGCCGGGTCGCGCCCATTCTCAACGTGGCCGACCTGCTCCAATCCGCGCGAAAACTTGCCGGCGCATCGGCCCGCGTAGCCGCGGCGGCGAAGCCGTCGAAAGTCGAAACCAGGTCGATCCTCGTCGCGGAGGATTCAATCACCTCGCGGATGCTGCTTAAAGCCATTCTGGAGTCGGCCGGTTACCGGGTGAAAACTGCGGTGGACGGGATCGAGGCGTTCACTCTGCTTAGGGCAGAACATTTCGACCTGTGCGTCTCTGACGTGGAAATGCCGCGGCTGAACGGCTTCGACCTGACGGCCAGGATACGTGCTGACAAGAAACTGTCGGAACTGCCGCTGGTGCTGGTGACGGCGCTGGAATCGCGCGAGGACCGCGAGCGCGGGATCGACGTCGGCGCCAATGCCTATCTGGTCAAGAGCAGCTTCGATCAGAGCAATCTGATCGAGGCTGTACGCCGGCTGATTTGAACACGGAAAACTTTCATGACCGAGCGCAAGATCAAAGTACTGGTGGCGGAGGACTCGACGGTGGCTCGAATGCTCCTCGTGCACCTCCTCGAATCGGATGCGCAGATCCACGTTGTCGGCGCCGTAGCCGACGGTCAAGCGGCGCTTGATTTTATCGGCAAGCACAGGCCCGACGTGGTGCTGATGGATATCCATATGCCGCGCCTGGATGGTTTCGAGGCGACGCGCCGCATCATGGAGACCCAACCGGTGCCGATCGTGATTTGCAGTGCCACCGCCTCCGTCAAGGACGTCATCACCACTTTCCGGGCGATGGAGGCCGGGGCCGTCGCCTGTATCGCGAAGCCTCTCGGCCGCGGCCAAGATGACTTCGAGGCGATGGCGGCGCACCTCCTGGAAACCGTCAAGTTGATGTCTGAGGTCAGAGTCGTGCGCCGCACCGCCCGCTCGCGTCCGGCGCTTGCGTGCGCGGTGCATCCGGTCCCAGTCGTACCACGGCAGCCCGGGCCGATCGCGATCAAACTGATCGGCATCGGCGCGTCCACCGGCGGACCTCCGGTGCTGCAGACCATCCTAGCCGGCCTGCCGAAGGACTTTCCCGCGCCGCTCCTCGTCGTACAGCATATTGCGCGCGGATTTCTTGCCGGCATGGCTGAGTGGCTGAACCAGACCACCGGCTTTCAGATTCACCTCGCTTCTTACGGCACTCTTCCCCTACCGGGTCATGTGTATCTGGCGCCCGACGATTTCCACATGGGGATCGGTGCCGGCAGCGCCATCATCCTCACCCGGGAGGCACCGGAGAATCACCTGCGACCCTCGGTATCGTTCCTGTTCCGCTCGCTCGCCGCAGTATGCGGACCGAATGCGCTGGGCGTGTTGCTGACCGGCATGGGCAGAGACGGCGCCGAGGAATTAAAAGCGATGAAGAACAACGGGGCGATCACCATCGCACAAGACCGGGAAAGCTCCGTGGTGCACGGCATGCCGGGTGCGGCCATCGCCGTGGGCGGAGCCACGCATGTGCTGCCGGCCGATGAGATCGCCGCTGCGCTGGTTGCGCTGGTAGGCCAAAACAATGGAATATCGAGGAGTTGAGATCATGCAAACAAGCGTGCAATCGTCGGTTTCACCGGTGAAAATTCTGATTGCGGAAGACAGCCCCACCCAGGCGCAACGACTGCAGTACATACTGCAACAACAGGGCTACGAAGTCGCCATGGCCGCCAACGGCCGTATCGCGCTCGAACTGGTCGAGAAATTTAAACCGATACTCATCATCAGCGACGTGAACATGCCGGAAATCGACGGCTATGAGCTCGCCCGCCGCGTCAAAGCGCACCCCGACTCTCACAACATTCCGGTGATCCTCGTCACCACGATGTCCGATCCCCAGGATGTGATCCTGGGACTGGAGTGCGGGGCCGATACCTTTGTCCTCAAGCCGTACGACGAGCAATATCTGCTCGGCCGCGTGCGCTACGTGCTTGCCAATCGCGAAATGCGTCGGGAGTACGATGTCGGCATGGGGGTGGAGGTCTACTTTCACAACCGTAAGCATTTCATCACCGCCGACCGGCTGCAGATTCTCAATCTGTTGCTGTCCACCTACGACGCCGCCATGCAGAGTAACAAAGAGCTCAAGCACAGTAAGGAAACACTCGAAAAGCGCTCAGCCGAGGTGGACGCCGCCAACCGCGCCAAGAGCATCTTCCTTGCCACCATGAGTCATGAAATCAGGACCCCGATGAACGGCGTGCTCGGCATGCTCGAGTTGCTGAGTCTGACTAAGCTTGACGC
>PMMB01000225.1 GCA_003165495.1 Gammaproteobacteria bacterium
CCGGGGTAGGCGCCACGTTCTTCCGGACGCTCGGCGTCACACCCGCGCTGGGCCGGTTGATCGATGATCGCGATCTCGATCCGGCGGCGCCACCGGCGGTGGTGCTCAGTCACGCTCTGTGGCTGCGCGCGTTCGGGTCGGACTCCACCATCATCGGCAGGACGCTGAGCCTCAGCGGGATCCAGCGAACCGTCATCGGCGTGACTTCAGCGAGCTTCGCGCCGCCAGCGCGCAGACCGGAACTCTGGACGCCCCTCGACCTCCGACCGATCCTCGCCAGCCGAGCGGCCGAGAACAAGATGTTCCAGGCAGCGGCGAGGTTGGCACCCGGCGTTTCGGTCGTGCAGGCACAATCAGAACTCAATCTGATGAGCAAAACGGCCGACACGCAGTCGCTGGATTCACGTGCCATCCGCGCCATCCTCAGCGCGGTCCCCATTCGGGACGCGATGGTAGGTGATGTGCGACCGATCCTGCTCGTCGTGATGGGCGCGGCGCTGCTCGTGCTCCTCCTCGCGTGCGTCAACGTGGCGGGACTCTTCCTCGCTCGCGCCTCGGCGCGTCAGCGCGAGATGGCCGTGCGCGCGGCGCTCGGTGCCGGACGCTGGCGATTGGCGCGGCAAACCGTCCGGTCCCGAGTGTTGCAGGACAAATCGGCCAGCTCGGCTCTGAGGTTCGGTCTGCATAGCGAGCTTATCATCCATCTAGCTGCGCCTTGAGAATGATTGGATGGAGTGTTACTATCTATTAACTATCTATTGTTTGATAACGGTAATCACTATCAAACGATATCGCAAGATACTGCTATAAGAGACTTTTCTGTCAACACCTGAGACATCCCTCAGACCGGCCACACATTTTATTATCCGGCCACATAGTCAACAATCAGGCCACAAATAAAAGTATCCGGCCACGAATGAAAGAATTTGTTTGATTCCGCTGCTGTCTGTCATTTATAGTCAATAATGCCAAATAATAGCATAAACGGTGAAATATGACTCGAAAAATCACGCCATCACTGGCAGCGATCGTCGAGGAACTTGAGCTTGAGAAGGCGCGTTTAGTCACACGCCAGCATTTGGGGAAACTACGAGCCAAGAATGACACCAAGCCAGCATTGCCCCACCTCGTGAGGGACCTGAAAGCTCAAGGATGGATTGCTTCAACCGGCGTGCGCGGCGTGTACGAGTTCGTTCCAGGGAGCCGGGCCGGGCGGTATCCATCCAGAGATCCCCTGCAGCCGCTTCGCGCGGCGCTTGCTGATTCCGACACCCTGAAGGCGGCCGTCGCCTTAGGTTCCGCCTTGGCGATGCTCAACATCGCCGATCGCGGTCCTGACCGACCAGAAGTGGCTGTAGCCCCACGGAGCAAACCACCGCGCGGGCTGGTGCAACGCATGCGCGTTGTTCGCTACGAGTGGCGGCTGCCCACAACTCTGATTGACGGGCTCCCGGTGCACCAGCCGGCCACGATCCTCGTGCACATTGCGCATCGACCGACGCAGGTGCGGAGTTGGGGGGCCGTGTTGGAAATACTACCGGCCCTGACCGAGGCCGTCACCCCAGATGCGTTGCGGATAGAACTCACAGGCCGACCGAAGGCGACATCGACCAGACTGGCCTATCTCATTGCCAGCATCGCGCCGAACCTCCTCACGACGTTCGCCCCTCAGCGCTCAAGAGGGCTGGTCTGGTTCGGTCCACGTCGGCGCTCGCTCCGGTACGACAACGACTGGAACGTCGCTGACACCATCCTTCCGATGTCGCCGTCGGCCGGGAAGGTATTGGTTTGAGCGTTCCGACTATCTGGAGCGTGCGCGTTCGGACTATCTATCACACTTTCATTCAGACTAGCCATTGCGTGCGCGTTCGGACTAGTTTAGGATAAGTGGAGCCCACACTGGCCCACTGTCGAACTATCGAACCAACGAGCCAGCTCGTGACGACGCCACGCACAAGTCCAGCCCAGCGACGCCTTGCCGAGGCCCTGCGCGAACTCCAGGCCCGGCAGCAGCGGGGCGAAGGCGTCTACAGAACCGCCGATTTCACGGCGCGTGCGCGAACGACGCTCGTACATAGCGGGTTCCTGCGCCGCGTCACCAGAGGCTGGTACATTCCCGCACGACCCGGCGCGATGCCGGGCGACACGACTCCGTGGTATGCGGCCATGCGCGAATTCGTCGCGGCGTACTGTGAGGCACGATTCGGTACGGCGTGGCACGTAGACCCGGCCCTGTCGCTGATGGTGCACGCCGGGGGGACCCGGCTGCCCAATCACGTGATCGTGCACACACCGGCAGGGACCAACAACGTGCTGGCGCTCCCGGACGGCTGCTCACTGCTCGACTACCGGGCGAAGGATTTCTCGGCAGAAGCGCGCGTAGAGCGCGTCAAGGATCTGCGCATATTGACCCTGTCTGCGGCGCTCGTGCGCGTCTCGCCGACGTTCTTCGAGCGCGCGCCCACGGACGCGCAGATTGTCCTGGCGCGCGTCTCCGATGTGTCCGGCCTCTGCCGCGAACTGTTGGCTGGCGCCCACAGCGTGATCGCGGGCCGGCTCGCCGGTGCGTTCCGCGCGACAGGTCGGGCAGATCTCGCGGACGAGATCCTCGCGACGCTGCGCGCGGCGGGTCATACGGTCACCGAAACGAATCCGTTCGCGACGGTCCCCGTGCCGATCACGCGAACGCGCGGTACGTCACCCTACGTCCAACGCCTCGAGTTGATGTGGGCGCACATGCGCAACGCGGTGTTGGATGCGTTTCCGCCGGAGCCGGGACTCCCTTCCGATGCGGACGCCTACCTGGCGCGCGTGAACGCCGTCTACACGACGGATGCGTACCACTCCTTGTCCATCGAGGGCTATCGCGTCAC
>PMMB01000254.1 GCA_003165495.1 Gammaproteobacteria bacterium
AAGCGCGCCCCACGAGATTCGTAATCGGCCGCGTGACGCGCTCTATGCGCCAGCACCCGCGTGAGATCTGCTTCGAATAATGTGGTGACATGCGCTGCCTCTACGAGGCTGCGCGCCATATGCTCGGCGACGCGCCGGCGAATGGCGGTGTGCGGTACGCGCTGCGCGTGTGCGCGCGAATCCGCCACGTGACGAGTCACGTCTTGCGCCGTGACTCGTCCATTGCGGCCCGTGCCGCCGACGTCGGCCGCTGCAATCGAATGCTCCTGGAGCAATTTTCGTACCGAGGGACTTAGCGGCGGCCGCGCGTCGCGCGCATCAGAAACCGCCGGCGTCCCAGCGGACGTCTCGGTTGCCGTCGACGACGCAGTTTCTTGCAGCGTCGTTGATTCGCCGCTGAGACTTAAGCGTGCGAGCACCTCATCCGGAATCACCTCGGCATTCACCTGTTTGAGAACTTCGATCAAGGTGCCGCTTGCGGGTGAGGGAATTTCCACGGTGACTTTGTCGGTCTCGAGCTCCACCAACGGTTCATCTTTGACGACGGCGTCGCCTACTTTCTTGCACCAGCGCAAGACAGTGGCGCGGGTTCCTTCCTCGTTGGCCGGGACCAACACGTCTGCAAGGTGGCTCATGCTTAAATTTCAGCCAGCGTTTTGATTGCCCGCGAAATCGTATCGACGCTCGGCAGGACCTCTTCGAGCAAGACCGGGCTATGGGGACTGGGCACATCCGGCATGGTGAGCCGCTCGATCGGCGCGTCGAGATCGAAGAACGCTTCTTTGGCGATCACCGCCGCAATCTCGGCGCCGAAGCCGGCGGTCATGGTGTCTTCATGAACGATCAGGCAGCGGCGGGTTTTGCGCACCGACGCGAGCGTCGCGTCGCGATCCCAGGGCGACAGGGTCCGCAAGTCCAAAAGATCAGAGGAAATTCCGGTGTTGATGATGGCCTGCTCGCAGCGTTCAACCATGGCACCCCAACTGACCACCGTGAGCGTCGTACCCTCGCGTAAAATGCTCGCCTTGCCGAACGGCACTACGAACTCATCGCCGGGGTACGCGCGCCGCGCCCAACTGCCGTCGAGCAGTGATCGATGTTCGAAGAAAATCGTCGGATCATTGCCGCGCAAGGCGCTTCGCAGCAATCCCACCGCATCCTGGGCATTCGAGGGCATCGCCACGCGCCAACCCAGCCCATGCACCCACTGNNGCGGCGGGGTCCGCATATTTTCGAAATTGAATTTCCGGCACCGGCATGAGTCCGGCCGCCGCCATGCCAACGGCTCGCCCGATGATGCCTTCCTCGGAGAGACTGGTGTCGAAGACGCGCGCGCTTCCAAATTTCTCCTGCAATCCGAGAGTCGCCGCGTGCACGCCCCCTTTGCGGCCCACGTCCTCGCCGAAGATGAGCATTCGGGGGTTAACGACAAGCTCACGTTCGAGCGTGCGGCGCACGGCAGTAACCAAATTGATGCGTGGACCCTGCGGACTCGCGGACTCGGTGCCCGGCGGCAGCACTACGCCCTCGCAATAGATTCCGCCCTGCTGCTGCAATTCAATAGAGCCATCGGCTGCGATTTCCGAAAACAGATAGCGTCGAACGCGCGCAGGGTCGGGAGGGCTGCGCCGTTCGACAGTGGCGAGGGCTTCCGCGACCGCTTGGCGGCTCTTCGCAATCTCGAGATCCCAATCGGCGGCCGAAACGAGGTCCGGCACCAGCTGGGCGTGAAGCTTTTCAAAAGGATCGCGCTCCCGCTCGGCGGCAACTTCGCCCGCGCTTTTGTAAGTTTGAGTGTCCTGTCCCGAATGGCCGGAAAGCCGCGGTACCACCAATCTGATCAACGCTGGACCCCCGCCCGAGCGAACGCCCGTAACGGCATTTTCAATGAGCGCCGCAACAGCCATCGGGTCCGAAGCATCTCCGTCGAGTACGCGAAGGCCGCGAAAACCTTCGAGATTTCTGGCGATGTTGCCGCCCGGAGTCTGTTGCCGCGACGGTACCGAAATGCCGTAGCCATTGTCCTCGATGAAGAATAAGAGCGGCAGTCGCTCGGTAGTCACAATGTTGAGGGCAGCCCAGAAGCCGTTCGTGGCCGTCGAGGCTTCTCCGCCATGCGCGACGGCGATGCTGTTCTCGCATTCCTTGTCGCCGAGCACAACTCCGCGATAGCGCAGGGCCTGAGCCCAACCCACCGCGGGCGTGTATTGGGTGCCCACTCCACCGCACACGGGCAGCACACAGGCGCCGGATTTCCGCGGCAGATTGAACACAACGCCGATATCGCGGCCGTCGCTCATCCCACCGGCGCGCATCATCGTTGAGGCCAGCGCTTCCTCGAGCCGCAGCCCCAAGCTCAACAACAAAGGCCGTGATCGATAGTAGGCGCCCACCCCGTCCCGAGATCCGGTGAGCTGGTTGCCCAATAACACCTGCGTGAGTTCGTGTCCGCGAGCCGAAAACTGATAGAGGACTTTGCGTTCCGGCAGGAGCCTTGATTCTTCGAGGTCATCGAGCGCTCGCGACGTCGCGATTTGACGCAACACAGCCCGCCAATCGAGGGAGCCGAGCCCGGGCGCCCCCCGCACCAGCTTTGGGCTTGCATTCATCG
>PMMB01000263.1 GCA_003165495.1 Gammaproteobacteria bacterium
GAACGCACCTGGGCGACCGCCGAGATCATCGCCGACGCCTGCGAACTCGATGCCAAGCAAGTGCAATGTGCGCGCGAATTGTACCTGGCCACACCCGAAGCGACTTGGGCCGTGCTCACGCGGCGCGACGCGGCACTCCGCCACATCATGATTTGCGGACACAATCCCGGCTTGAGTCAAATTGCGAGCCGCCTCGGTCCAAAACCTCAGCCGCGGGAATTGCCCACCGCCGGAATCGCGAGCGCCGTCTGGCACAACGCTCTGTGGGCGACGCTGCAGCCCGAAACCGCCATCAGCTGCGACTTGGACGACCCGGAGAGCATGGCGGATCTTTGGGCGTGATCGTCACGTTTGGTCGCGCTGCAGCCGCATCAGCCGCCGCCGATCGCGCTTATCCGGGCGCGCGTCGGGCCGGGGCCTCGACACCCGCGCCAGCCGCTGTTGTTCCCGCAACTTTGCGCGGCGCTCCGCACTGGCGGGCGTCTCGAGAAATTGCGATTGCGCCTCGGCGGCCGGACCGCGCCGCAGCGGCAGCCCCAGCACCTCGAACTCGGCGACGATCCCCAGAAGCCTGAGGCTCAACCGATCGCCGACGCGAACACGGTGTGCCGGCTTGACCCGCTCAGCGTTCAAATGCACTTTCCCGCCGTTGATCGCGGCCGTTGCCAGACTCCTCGTTTTGTAAAACCGGGTGTGCCATAGCCACTTGTCCAGGCGGCGATTGTCGGTTTTCTCGTCCATTGCCATTAGAGCCCTGCGCAAAGCCGCTATAATAGCGGCATGAAAGGCCCGATTCGGTACTCAAGGACCCCGTGCTAAAGGAATTTCGCGAGCGGCTCGCGCGCGATACGCAGGCACTCGATGCGGCAGGACTGCTGAAGCGCGAGCGGGTCATCGGATCGGCACAGGGCCCCGTGGTGCGGCTCGCGGACGGGCGCGAAATGATCAATCTCTGCGCCAACAATTACTTAGGGCTCGCCAACCATCCCGCGATATTGAAAGCCGCGCATGATGCGCTGGCGCGCTATGGCTACGGCGTCGCCTCGGTGCGTTTCATCTGCGGCACGCAAAGCGTCCATCGCGAACTGGAGGAGCGCTTAAGCAACTATCTGTCGATGGAAGATACGATTTTGTACTCTTCATGCTTCGACGCGAATGGCGGTTTGTTCGAGACGCTGCTCGACGAGCAGGATGCCGTCATCAGCGATGCCTTGAACCACGCCAGCATTATTGACGGCATTCGACTTTGCAAGGCGCGCCGCCTGCGGTATGCCAACAACGACTTGAATGAACTCGAACAGGCCTTGAAAGACTCGCAGAGTTCCCGTGTTCGCCTTATCGCAACCGATGGCGTGTTTTCCATGGACGGTTCGATCGCCAGGTTGAAGGAGATTTGCGATTTGGCCGATCGCTATGGCGCGCTGGTCATGGTGGATGACTCGCACGCCACCGGGTTCATCGGCGCACGCGGCCGCGGCTCGCATGAGCTGCGCGGCGTCATCGGCCGAATCGACATACTGACCGGAACTCTCGGCAAAGCCCTCGGCGGAGCCAGTGGCGGCTATGTTGCCGCGCGCAAGGAAATCGTGGGCTGGCTGCGCCAGCGGTCGCGGCCATACTTGTTTTCGAACAGCATCGCACCGCCGGTGGCCGCGGCCACCATCCAGGTACTCGACATGCTGGAGAATTCAACCGACCTGCGCGAGCGGCTGCAAACAAATACCCAGTACTTTCGCGAGCAAATGGGTGCATTGGGATTCAATTTGATCCCGGGGGAACACCCCATCATCCCGGTCATGCTGGGCGACGCGCCGTTGGCGGTTAAACTCGCGGAGCGGGTACAGGCGCAGGGAGTCTATGTCGTGGCCTTCGCCTTTCCGGTCGTTCCCCATGGAAAAGCGCGAATTCGCACCCAAATCAGCGCTGCACACTCGCGCGAACACCTCGATCGGGTTATTCAGGCATTTAGGTTGGCTGGACGCGACCTTGCCATCATTCACTAGGGGCAAGTCATGAAAGCACTGGTCAAGGCACGTGCGGAACCCGGGATCTGGCTGCAGGACGTCCCGGAGCCTTCGGTCGGTCACAATGACGTACTCATCAAGGTCCACCGCTCGGCGATATGCGGCACCGACATGCACATTTACAACTGGGATGCNNAGCGAAGTGCGCGGCTTCAACACCGGCGATCGCGTCTCGGGAGAAGGCCACATTACTTGCGGGCACTGCCGCAATTGCCGCGCGGGCCGGCGGCACCTGTGCCGCAATACCTCGAGCGTGGGAGTCAACCGCGCCGGCGCATTTGCCGAATATCTGACCATTCCGGCGACCAACGTTTTCAAGTTGCCGGCCGCCATCGACGACGAAATTGCTTCCATCCTGGATCCGTTCGGCAATGCCACTCACACTGCGTTGGCGTTTAATGTCGTCGGCGAGGACGTGCTGATCGCGGGCGCGGGCCCCATTGGCATCATGGCGGTGGCGATTGCGCGGCATTGCGGCGCTCGGCACATCGTCATCACGGACGTGAACGACTATCGGCTCGGGCTAGCCGCAAAAATGGGCGCGTCCAAGGTGCTCAATGTGTCGCGTGAATCCCTGGATGACGCCATGCGCGATTTGGGTATGGAGGAAGGTTTCGATGTAGGCTTCGAAATGTCCGGCAACGCCACCGCGCTGCGCGAAATGNNGATTGGAACCAAGTCATTTTCAAAGGCTTGGTGATCAAAGGCATTTACGGCCGCGAGATGTTCGAAACTTGGTACAAGATGTCGAGCATGCTGCAAAGCGGACTCGATGTGCGCCCGGTGATCACCCATCGTTTGGGGATCAACGATTACCGGGAAGGTTTTGAGATCATGAATTCCGGTAAATCCGGGAAGATCACCCTGGACTGGTCCAGCCTCTAAGCCCTTCAGCGGCCGACCAGCCCTTTGAGCGTCATGCGCGGTTCGCGGCACCAGCAGTACGCATACAACCCGCGGGGATCGTTGAGCCTTGCTATGGCGCGCGCCTGCTCTAGCACGGGATCGAGCACCCGTTCAATGTCGCTGCGCGGCGGAATGATTCCGGCGATTTGACCCATGCGCAGGGTCTCGGAGCGAAGCTGCATCAACAACTCCTCGCGCAAGCTCATTTCCGGCTCGATGTAATCAACATCGTAGTCGGAGCCCAGTTCGGCGAGTTTGGCCGCGGCGTCAGTGGCATCCTTGAGACCGCCGAGGTGATCCACCAACCCGATGCGTTGGGCATCGACGCCGGCCCACACCCGGCCCTGCGCGATTTTTTCCACGTCCTCAACCGGCTTTTTCCGGCCATCGCTCACTCGGCGCAGGAATTCCGCATACGCGTGATCGACTGAAGACTGAAGAATCTGGCGGCGCGCGGGCGTAAGCGTGCGGTCCTGGCGCATATCGCCGGCGCGCACAGTGGTGCCGATGCCGTCGACTTTGACTCCGAGTTTTTCCAAGGTGTGTTGGAAGGTCGGGACCACGGAGAACACGCCGATCGATCCGGTCAACGTGGTGGAGCTGGCAAATATTTGATTTGCCGCGGAGGAGATATAGTATCCGCCGGACGCGGCGTAGCTACTCATGGAGACCACGACGGGTTTGCCGGCTTTGCGCAGGGTCTGCACCTCACGCAGGATTTGCTCCGACGCGAACATGCTCCCGCCCGGACTATCCACGCGCAGCACCACCGCTTTCACGGCGTGGTCATAGCGCGCCTGCCGCAAGAGATTGGCCGTGCTCTCGCCGCCGATCGTGCCGGGCGGCTGATGGCCGTCGAGAATCTCTCCCGATGCCACCACAATGCCTACTTTGGAATCCGATTTGGATTTCAAGACATGCTTGGAGCGTACGGAGGCGAGATATTGATTCATCCCGATTGAATTGAACGAATGAGTGTCCTCGTCCTCGCCCACCAATACTTTCAGATCGTCGGCCACTTGGCGGCGGCTTTTCAGCGCCGTGACCAAGCCGCGCTGGAGCGCCAATTTGGCCGCGTCGCCGCTGACGGCGGCGAGCGCGGCCGGCTCATCGGCCACGAACCCGTTGAGCGCGCCGGCGGACAGCGAGCGGGCCCGCGTAACGTCCTGTTGGTAGGCGTTCCATAACGCCTCCAGCCACACGGAACTCTCTTCGCGTTCGCTCGGAGCCATGTCGCTGCGAGAGAATTGGTCGGTGTAACTCTTGTACGTACCGGCGCGGAACACGTTGACATCGACACCCAGCTTCTCGATGGCATCCTTCAAAAACATTCGGTAGTAGCTGAAACCGTCGAGGTACACCAGCCCCATCGGATCGAGATAGACCTCGCCCGCCTGCGCCGCCAGATAGTACTGGGTTTGATCCAGCAAATCGGCCGCCACGACGACGCGCTTGCCCGCGGCGCGAAACTCGCGAAGCGCCATGCCGATTTCTTGCAGCTTCGAAAGACCAGACGAATCCAAGGAGTCTAGATCGAGCACGATCAGCTTGATCCGCGCGTCGGACTTCGCGGCCACAATGGCGTCGATCACATCTCTGAGCAGAGTCTCGGGCGCCGGACCACCGGAGGCTTGGCCCAAGGCGCGGCGCAACGGGTCGCTCGCCAGCTGTTCGACGAGCTCTCCCTCAGGCGCAATCACCAGCGCCGCAGAGTGCGGGACGATCGGAATGGAGGTATGCAGGGCGGCGAGAATGAAGCCGAATATCACCAGCAACAGAACCAGATGCAGGACCCTGCGGATCCCCTCGAGGATTCGCCAGACTAATCCAAAAAATCCCTTGAGAGAGGACCCGACACCCATTCAAAGCCTCACACAGCCGATCGTCAGATTTTCTCGTCGATGCGCGCTGCTTTACCGGACAAATCACGCAAGTAATAAAGCTTGGCGCGCCGGACTGCGCCGCGGCGCTTCACGCTGACCTCGCTGATCGAGGGACTAAAGGTTTGGAACACGCGTTCCACGCCTTCGCCGTGCGAAATCTTACGCACCGTGAACGAGGAATTGAGCCCGCGATTCTTCTTGGCGATGACCACGCCCTCGTAAGCCTGCACGCGCTCACGATCACCCTCCACAACTTTGACTTGCACGACGACGGTATCGCCGGGATTGAATTCCGGAAACTTGCGCGTCGCACGTTCGCCGTTCAATTCTTGGATGATTTTGTTCATAGTTATCGCCCTCACCTTTGACTGTCTTCGATTCGCCCCGTGCCGCTCGCACGTTCGATCTTGAATTCTTCCAACAACGCTCGTTCTTCATCACTCATGCCGCGGCGCTCGAGCAGTTCCGGCCGCCGCAACCAGGTCCGGCCCAGCGCCTGCTGCAATCTCCAGCGATGGATCGCCGCGTGATCGCCCGACATCAACACCGCAGGCACCGCCTGTCCGTCGATATTCGGAGGCCGCGTGTAATGCGGCCAATCCACCAATCCGTCGCTGAACGATTCCTGCACCGCCGATTCCGCGCTGCCGAGCGTCCCCGGAATCAGCCGCGCAATGGCATCGATCACCACCAGCGCCGGCAGCTCGCCGCCCGAGAGGACATAGTCGCCGATCGACCACTGCTCGTCGGTTTCGCGCTCGATGAAACGCTCATCGACGCCCTCATAGCGTCCCGCCACCAACACCAATCCCGGCCAGTCGCGCGCCTCGCGCGCCATGCCTTGCTCGAATCGACGCCCGTCCGCACCCAAGTACACGCGCCGACTGCCCGCCGGCTGTGTCGCCGTGGCGCCGCGCAAAGCGCTGCGCAGCGGTTCGACCTTCAGCACCATACCCGGACCGCCGCCGTAGGACCGATCGTCGACCGTGCGATGCACGTCGGTCGCGTAGTCGCGCGGATCGAAGTACTCGACCTCGAGGACCCCGCGCTGCAGTGCCCGCCCGACCACGCCGTGCTCCAAAGCCTCGCGGATCATCACCGGAAACAACGTCACAACCGCAATACGCATGCGCCTCAACCGCCGGGGCCCGACCCGTCCGCGTTCCAGTCCACGACCACCCGGCGCGCCTGTAAATCCACCCGCCGTAAATGCTGCGGTACGGCCGGTATCCAAAATTCCTGCGTCCCGCGCACCACCATCAGAACCTGCGCCGGCGATTCGATAAAATGCTGCACAAACCCTAAGCCGATGCCGTCGAGATTCACCACTTCACAGCCGATCAAGTCGGCGCGGTAAAAATCCTTCTCGTTCCGCTGCGGCAGCTCGCCGCGCGGCACACAAACTTGCGCGCCCCGCAAAGCCTGTGCCTGGTCCCGATCCTCAACCCCCGCCAATTTCACCGTCAGCGCACCACCGCTACGGCCGCTGGCCTCGATGCGGTAGTTCTGCCAGACACTCCCCTGGCCCAGCACCAAACTTCGATGGTCGAGCAGGC
>PMMB01000018.1 GCA_003165495.1 Gammaproteobacteria bacterium
CGACAAATCGGCCTACGCGGCGGCCAAGATCGTGACCTCGCAGCTCGGCGGCGAGGACACGCTGCGCATGGTGGCGGCGGCCTTCGGCCTCTATCAGCCCGGCATGGAAAAGGCCGCCATGCTGCGCTGCATTGAGAACTTCGTCGTCACCAACATGCGCGCGCACAAGCGGTCGCTGCTCATCATCGACGAGGCGCAGAATATGTCGATCGGCGCGCTCGAGGAGCTGCGCATGCTGTCGAATTTCGACGACTACTTCAGCTGGTTTGTCACCGCACTCGTGCTAGTCACGGGACTCGCCGCAACCGCCCACATCGGCGCAGCCTATGAGACGCTGCTCGGAGTGCACGTACTCAGCTTCGATTTGCTGTTGGTGTGGTTCCCCTTCGGCAAACTGATGCATGCCTTTTATCTCGTTCCCTCCCGCGCCATCAACGGCGCACTACTCGCGCGCAAAGGAGCCATTTCATGAGCGACGCCACCGGCGTACTCTCCGCCAATCTCGCGCCCGAGCAGGCCATGACTCCGGAGGCCCGCGTGGCCGGCGCAATGAAGGGCTTCGCCCAGGAAGTCGGCGCGCTCAGCGCATTCCGGCTGGATTCCTGCATCCACTGCGGAATTTGCGCGGACGCCTGTCATTTCTACATCGCAACCGAGGATCCGCAGTACACGCCGATCTGGAAAGTCGAGCCTTTCAAGCAGGCCTACAAGCGTGAGGCCAGTCCGTTCGCCCCGCTCTACCGGCTGCTGGGGCTGAAGCGTGAAGTCACGGCGGACCAATTGGCGCAGTGGCAACATTTGCTGTTCGACAGCTGCAATATGTGCGGTCGTTGCAGCCTGATTTGCCCAATGGGTATCGACGTATCGGCGCTCATCGAACAGGCGCGGCACGCGATGTTCGATGCGGGACTCGCGCCAAAAGAGCTCTATCAAAAGGCGGCGTGCCAGCAAGCGACCGGCCAGCCGGAGGCGAGTGCCGAACCCTATCGCAAGCAATTGCTGGCGATCGGTACTCGCTCCGGCGTCGCCATACCGCTCGACAAGCCCGACGCCGAGATCATGCTATGCGTGCCGCGGACCGACATCGAGCAATACCCCAGTGCCGTCGCGGCCCTGGCGCGGGTCATGCAACATCTGGGCAGTTCGTGCACCTTCCGCAGCGACGGGCTGGTGGCGGAGAACTACGGCTATTACGCGGGCGGCAAGAGCTGGCAGCGCGACATCAGCCTGCGGCTGATCGAGCAGGCCATCGCCTGCAAGGCAAAGACCCTGCTGGTGCCGGAATGCGGTCATGCGTACACCGCCCTGCGCTGGGAGGCGGCCGATTTATACGGCAAGCCGCTGCCCTTCAAGGTGCGCCACGTCACCGAATTCCTGGCGGATGAGTTGCAGGCAGGGCGTCTGCGACTGACACAGGCTGCCAGTGGAAAAACCACGTTTCATGATCCTTGCCAGCTGGTGCGCAAAGGCGGAGTCAACGATGCGCCGCGGACCCTCATGAAAGCGATGGGGATCGAACTGAATGAATTGAAGAATCACGGCGGGTTCAGTTTTTGCTGCGGCGGCGGGGGAGGTGTCCTCGACATCGAGCGCGCAGCACCCCTGCGTTACCGGACGATGGAGAACAAACTGCGCGAAATCGACGACACCGGCGCCGGCACTTTCTTGACAAGCTGCTCGGACTGCCGGCGCACCTTTGATGATGCGCGAACCCATTTCAACTGGAACAAGACGCCGCAGAGTCTTCTGGAACTCGTGGCCAGCAACTTATCCGGTGCCGAGAAACGCACATGAGCGCACAAACCATCGTCGTCGATCCCGTCACCAGGATCGAGGGACATCTTCGGATCGAGGCTGAATACGACGGCTCGGTGATTACCCGCGCCTCGAGTTCCGGCACCATGGTGCGCGGCATCGAGATCATTTTACGGGGCCGCGACCCGCGCAACGCCTGGGCTTTCGCTCAGCGTATCTGCGGCGTGTGTACCCTGGTCCACGGCATCGCCTCGGTACGTGCGGTCGAAGACGCCCTGAAAATCACCATTCCCGCCAATGCGCAGCTGATACGCAATCTGATGATCGGCGCGCAGTTCGTGCACGATCACGTGATGCATTTCTATCACTTGCATGCACTCGACTGGGTGGATGTGGTGTCGGCTCTCAAGGCCGATCCGAAGGCGACCTCGGCACTTGCGCAATCGATCTCGACCTATGCGCGCTCCTCACCTGGCTATTTCGCGGACGTGCAGGAGCGCGTCAAAAAGCTGGTCGAATCGGGTCAGCTGGGCATTTTTGCCAATGCCTACTGGGGCAATTCGCTCTACAAGCTGCCGCCGGAGGCGAACCTGATGGCTGTCGCGCACTATTTGGACGCGCTGGCCTGGCAGCGACAAATCGTGCAAGTGCAGACCATCTTCGGCGGCAAGAATCCGCACCCCAACGTGCTAGTGGGCGGCGTACCCTCTGCCATCAGCGTCCATGCCGGTGCAGGAACTGGCACGACGGCTGTGAATGTGGTCGGGCTGCAGAAGGTGGCTGAGCTCATCGACCAAATGCGCCTGTTCGTCGACCAAGTCTATCTACCCGACGTGCTGGCGATCGCCTCCTTCTACAAGGACTGGTTCAAGACCGGAGAAGGCACCGGGAATTTTCTGACCTACGGTGATTTTCCAGCCATGGGCAGCCAGGATCCGAAGACCTTCCTCGTACCTCGCGGCGCGATTCTGGGTCGCGATCTGTCCCACATACAGGAAGTCGATCTCACGGCGGAAGAGGACATCCAGGAATTTGTGACCCATTCCTGGTACGACTACAGCGGCGGCAAAGATACCGGCTTGCATCCCTACCGTGGCGAAACTCATTTGAACTATTCGGGGCCGGCGCCCCCGTACCAGCATCTGGATACGTCGGCCAGTTATTCCTGGCTCAAATCGCCGCGCTGGAAGGGCCACGCCATGGAGACCGGGCCGCTGGCGCGGGTGCTGATGCTGTACGCCAGCGGCCACGAACCAACCAAGGATCTGGCTAATAAGGCGCTCGCGCAACTCGATCTGCCGCTCGAGGCCCTGTTTTCGACCATGGGCCGAACCGCCGCTCGGGCGCTAGAGTGCAAGATTCTCGCCGATGCCATGCCACAGTGGTACGACAGCCTCATGGCGAACATCAAGGCTGGCGATGTGCGCACCTTCAATGACCAGCTCTGGGAGCCATCGACTTGGCCGCGGCACGCGAAAGGAGTGGGATTTCTCGAGGCCCCCAGAGGCTCGCTGGCTCACTGGATCATCATTGATGACGGCAAAATCTCCAACTACCAGGCGGTGGTGCCGACCACGTGGAATGCCGGCCCGCGCGACGCGGCGGGCACTGAAGGCCCGTACGAGGCGGCGCTCAAGGGGCAAAGCGTGCTGGATCCGAAACAGCCGCTCGAGATCCTGCGCACCATCCACAGC
>PMMB01000258.1:0-3506 GCA_003165495.1 Gammaproteobacteria bacterium
CCGCCCTGTTCGGCCGCGATGTCGATGATCACGGCGCCGGCTTTCATGCGCTCGACCGCCGCCTGAGTGATGATTCGCGGCGCCGCCCGCCCCGGCACCGAGGCCGTGCTGATCACGGCATCGCTGGCGGCGATTCGCGCATCCAGAACTTCCTGCTGTTTGGTTTTTTCTTCTTGGGTAAGTTCACGGGCATACCCGCCGGCGCCTTCCGCAGAGACACCGGTTTCGATGAACTTAGCACCGAGCGATTTCACTTGCTCCTTGGTCGCGCTACGCACGTCGTAGGCTTCGACTACCGCTCCCAGGCGTTTCGCCGTGGCGATCGCCTGCAAACCGGCTACGCCCGCTCCGATGACGAGGACCGATGCCGGGCGGATCGTGCCCGCGGCGGTGGTCAGCATGGGCAGAAATTTTTCGAGCGTATTGGCCGCAATCAGCACGGCTTTATAGCCGGCTACGGACGCTTGCGAGGACAACGCATCCATCGATTGTGCGCGAGAAATGCGCGGCACCAGTTCCATCGCAAAACTCGTGACCCCGCGATCCTTGAGCGCTCGGACGAGGTCGGGCCGCGCATAGGCCTGCATGAAACCAATGACCACCGCGCCTTTCTTGAGGGCGTTCACTTCCGCAAGACTCGGCGGTTGAACTTTCAACAAGACATCCGCAGACCCAAGAATGGCGGGGGCATCGCTGAACTCAGCGTCGGCATATAAAGCGTCCGGGAAATGCGCCGCCGACCCCGCGCCGCGTTCGATCAGAACGCGAACTCCGGCCGCCTTCAGTTTCGCAGCAATTTCCGGGACAATGGCGACACGAGTCTCTTTGGCAGCGGTTTCCGTCAGGACACCGACGACGACAGGCATGCAGATAAACCTCTTAATTATGCCAAACGTTGAATTATGGCATAAGACTCGACTATCTTAAGTACTGTTATGAAGCCGATGCTCAAAGACAAGTTGCGCTTATTGGATTGGCGGGATGACCTCGCGGTCGTGACGCACGGGTATCCGTTGTCGCAACAAATCCTGCGTACCGATGTATCCGGGATGCCCCTGGAATGGGTGGATTATCGGGAAGCTGCGCGTCTGTATCACACCGCCCAAGTGGCCTATACCTGTGGGACTCTGCTGTACCGTCTCTACGGCGGCACCTGTGCGAGGACGGGTATGCGAACCATCGTGGACGTGAATTCGATCATTGCCACGCTGGGCACTTCGGGCAACCCGGGAAACCTGCGCGGTGCCTCATACACGCCGCCGCTCAACAATCAGACTTTGTTCCGCCGCGATGCCTACCTGTGCTTGTACTGCGGCGCGCGGTTTCCCTACAGCTTGCTGTCGCGGGATCATGTGACGCCGTTCAGTCGCGGCGGGTATGATACCTGGAGCAACGTCGTGTCGGCGTGCCGCCGCTGCAACAACGCCAAGGCGTCGCGGACCCCGGAGCAGGCAGGCATGCAACTTCTTGCGGTACCGTTCACGCCGACCTACGCCGAGTACATATTCTTGAAAGGCCGTCGCGTGCTGGCCGACCAGATGGAATATCTGATCGCGCATTTCCCACGTTCGAGCCCGCTGCACGAGCGCATGCAACGCTGGCCGATGTGAACGCAGGCGCGGCCCAGCCGCAAGCGCGGTCCGGCGTCGTCTACTACATCGACGCCAGCTATTTTATTTTCCGGGCCTACCATTCCATGCCACCCGACATGGTGGACGGCGACGGCAATGCAACGCATGCCTTGTACGGTTTCGCACGCTTTTTGTCGGATCTCATGGAACAAGTTCGGCCGGAGCGCATCGGCGTTGCTTTCGATCTCTCCCTGCGCGGCGAGACCTCGTTCCGCAACAATATTTATCCAGCGTACAAAGCCAATCGCGAAGCACCGCCAGCCGATTTGGAGCGGCAATTCGCGCTCTGCCGCGAGTTTTGCCGGCATATGGGCCTTGCCGAGTTCGCGAGCACGCAGTACGAAGCCGACGACATCATCGGTACCCTGGCTGCGCGTTCGCGCGCCGCCGGCCTGCGCAACGTGTTGGTGACCCGGGACAAGGACCTATCGCAGCTCATCCGCGACGGCGATGTGTTTTGGGACTACAGCGGCAACACCCGCTACCACTACCACGATATTGAGCCGCGTTTCGGCGCGACACCTGAACTCATCGCGGATTTTTTGGCGCTGACCGGCGACAGCGTGGACAATATTCCGGGAGTACCCGGGGTCGGCAAAAAGACCGCGGCCCTGCTATTTGCGGTATTCGGCTCTCTCGATGAACTGTATGCGAATCTTGACCGCATACCTTTGATGAAGCTGCGAGGCGCCGCCGCTGTCGCCGCCCGACTGCTTGCACACAAGGAGGCGGCGTATCTGGCGCGGCGATTGACCGGCATCGTCTGCGACATTCCGCTCGAGGCGACGCTGGATGATCTGAAGCCGCGGCCGCCGGACAGCGCGGGGCTCGACTTCTTTTTTGACACACATCGGTTCGGCAATATTTTGCGACAGCAGGCGCGCCGCATCGCCGCCGGAGTGTAAAACACGTAAATCTAGGCTGGTAACTTAAGTTGGGGAGCAAGGCAATGGCCCAAAAAGACATTCAATCCGTGCTGCAGGAGGACCGCGTATTTGCGCCGTCCGCACAATTCCGCAAGCACGCCGCGCTCAAGGCCGGCGAATTGCAAGGGATGTACGACAAGGCCGCGCACGACTATGTCGGTTTCTGGGCGGATTTGGCGAACACCGAAATCGATTGGCGCCGGCCTTTTACGGTGCCATTGGACGACAGCCAAGCGCCCAACTTCCGCTGGTTCACCGACGGACAACTGAACGTGTCGCACAATTGTCTGGATGTCAATCTGCGCGAGCGGGGCGAGAAGGTCGCGATCGTGTTCGAGGGTGAGCCGGGCGACGTGCGCAAGCTCACCTATGCCGAGCTGCACGGCGAGGTGTGCCGGTTTGCAAATGCACTCAAAGCGACCGGCATTCGGCGCGGCGACCGCGTCGTCATTTACATGCCCCTGATTCCGGAGGCCGTGATCGCCATGCAGGCCTGCGCCCGCATCGGCGCCGTGCACTCGGTGGTTTTCGGCGGCTTTTCCTCCAACGCCGTCAAAGATCGCATCGAAGACGCGGGTGCGGCGCTCGTGATCACCGCCGATGGCGGCTGGCGCGGCGGCCACGCAATCGAGCTCAAGCGCGCGGTCGACAAGGCGCTCGCCGACGGCTGTCCTACGGTGCAAAACGTCATCGTTTATGCCCGCACGGGCGGTGACTGCCCAATGCGCGCCGGCCGCGATGTTTGGTGGCAGGACGCGGTGTCCGGACAGAGCGCAATTTGCGAACCCGAATGGGTGGACGCGGAGCATCCTTTGTTTCTGCTCTACACCTCCGGATCGACCGGCAAGCCCAAGGGTATCCAGCATTCCAGTGCCGGATACCTGCTCAATGCCAAGACCAGTACGCGGTGGGCGTTCGACCTCAAGGACAACGATGTATTTTGGTGCAC
>PMMB01000258.1:3557-6883 GCA_003165495.1 Gammaproteobacteria bacterium
GACGGCGGGCGCTTCTGGAAGATCTGCGAGACACACGGCGTCACCATTCTCTATACCGCACCGACAGCGATCCGCGCGCTCATGAAGTTGGGCGATGCCATTCCGGCCAAGTACGATCTGCGCAAGCTGCGCGTGTTGGGCAGCGTCGGCGAGCCCATCAATCCGGAAGCCTGGATGTGGTATCACAAGGTCATCGGCGCCGAGCGCTGCCCCATCGTGGATACTTGGTGGCAGACAGAGACCGGGGCCACGATGATGGCGCCCATCCCGAGCGCAACGCCGACCAAGCCTGGTTCATGCGCCAAACCGCTGCCCGGAATTTTCGTCGACATCGTCGATGACGAGGGGCGGCCGGTCAAAACACCCGACGGCGGCGGCTATCTCGTGATCAAGCGGCCCTGGCCCTCGATGCTGCGCACGATTTGGGGCGACAACGAGCGGTATCTTCAGACGTATTGGGAGAAATTCCGAAATCGCTACTATGTCGCCGGCGATTCGGCGCGCCGCGACAAGGACGGTTATTACTGGATCATGGGCCGCATCGACGATGTGCTGAACGTCGCCGGTCACCGTCTTGGGACCATGGAAATAGAATCGGCGCTGGTGGCGCACCGCCTAGTCGCGGAAGCCGCGGTGGTCAGCAAGCATCACGAAATCAAGGGCGAGTCGGTCTTCGCCTTTGTCGTGCTCAATGTGCCGCGCCCGCAAGAACCAGCGGCGAAATCACTGATCGAAGAATTGCGCGCCTGGGTCGGCGAGCAACTGAGTCCAATCGCCAAGCCCGATGAAATTCGTTTGACCGACAATCTGCCGAAGACCCGGTCGGGAAAAATCATGCGCCGTTTGCTGCGTTCGATTGCGCGGGGCGAGGAGATCACGCAAGACATGTCGACGCTGGAGAATCCGGGGATACTCGAGCAGCTGCGGGGTGGGGCGGAGACGAAGAAACCCACCGCGCGAACTCGAGTCAAGGCGGCGAAGAACGCCAAAGTTGCGGCCAAACGAGTCAAGCGCGGAACGCGCGTCAAACGAGTCAAGCGCAAAGTCGTGGCTGCAAAATCCCGCCGCGCCGCCGTCAAAGCGGTGCGTCGTAAGCCGCGCGGCAAAAAATAGGAGCGCGGCAATGTCGCTACTGATTTTCGGCCTGGTGTTGTTCCTCGGCGTTCATTCCGTCGCCATCGTTTCACCGACGTTGCGCGCTCGGGCGATCCATCAGTTGGGGATGCGCGCGTGGAAGGGGTCGTACGCGCTGGTCTCGTTGGCCGGCTTCGTGTTGATCTGCTACGGGTTTGGCCTGGCGCGTCAAGCACCGGTGATCGTATATTCGCCGCCGACTTGGGCAAGCCATGTGGCGCTGATCGTCATGCTGCCGGTTTTCCCGCTGGTTGCAGCGGCCTACCTGCCCGGACGGATCAAAACGGCACTCAAACATCCGCTGTTGGCCGCCGTCAAGTTCTGGGCATTTGCGCATCTGCTTGCCAATGGTTCGTTGGCGGACGTATTGCTGTTCGGCGGATTCTTAGGCTGGGCCGTGTTGGATCGAGTCTCGTTGAAGGGCCGTTCGGCTCCCCAGGTGCCGAGGACCGCGCCGCCGGGTCCCTGGAATGACGTCATTGCCGTCGTGCTCGGGCTTGCGATCTACGCGCTGCTGATCGGGTGGGCGCATGCGCGCCTGTTTGGGGTATCGCCGCTAAGTTTTTGAGGAAATTTAGGGAGGATCGGCCACGAGGATTCGGTAGCCAAGATCTAACTCCGGAACACGCAAGACGCTCCCGTACCGACGATGCCAATCACCGGTCTTAAGATCTTGCCGTAGACGCTCCAGCCCGGAGGATATTTCCTCGAGTTTCGAAAACGTCGATATTGCGGATCGAACTCCGTCGCTCAGATACGCGTCCGGGCGACGCCAATACGCGCCCAGGAATCCATCGCTGCAATCATGCGGGACAGGCAATTCTGAAACAGTCATTGCGCCCAGCACGCGACCGATCTGTGGCAGCGTTGGAAAGACTTGCCGGTCGGCCTGCAGAGTGTCCGGGAAATAGTCGGTCAGCCAAAATCCAGGATTCAAAGGATCCCAGGTCACAATGACGATTCGGCGGCTTGCCACGCGCCGCAGTTCCAGCAAACCTTTTTCCCAATCCGGCCAGTGATGGATGGTGAGGACGGCCATGGATGCATCGAACGCCGCGTCTCGGAACGGCAAGGACGTTGCCGTTGCTTGCACAGCCAACGCCGCGTCGTGCGCCCGCTGGCGAATCATCACCAAAGAAGGTTCGACAGCTATCACTAGCCGGTCGGTCGGCTCATATGAGCCAGTGCCTGCGCCCACATTCACAACCGTGCGGGCATCGCCAATACGGTGAATGATTGCGTCGCCGATGCGAGGATCCGGCTGCCGATATCGACGATAGTCTCGCCCTATGGTGTCGTAGAGTGCGGCCACGTCAAGCTTGTTCGCTGTGCGCGCTCTCGTCGGTCGCTGCGACATTAATCACGACGATGCCAACCTTTTGCCCCGTCTCAACATAACGGTAGGCATCCACAATTGCGGCGAGGGCGTATTTTCGATCGATGATCGCTCGAAATTGGCCCGCCTCCATGCGGCTTTTCAAGAAACCGACAAACCCGTTGATGCGCCCCGGAACCGGAATGACGACCCGGTTGCTCCGTGTGATCGACGACCACATCGCGAGCACCAGGTTCTGCCCCCAAGGTCCGAGATCCGTCGTAGCAAAGACTCCGTCGGGCTTCAGCAGCTTGCGGCATCGGAAAAATGAAGTTTTTCCGACCGCGTCCACCACGCAATCGAAGGTCTCGCCGATACGCGTGAAATCCTCGGAGGTGTAGTCGACGGCGCGGTCCGCACCGAGGGATTTGACAAGCTCAAGATGCCGAGTCGCAACGACCGCCGTCACGGCGGCGCCGGAGGACTTCGCAAGCTGCACCATCGCCGTGCCGATGGCGCCGGAGGCGCCGTAGATCAGAATTTTGTGGCCGGGCTTGAGGTCGATCTTTTTCAAAACTGCGTTCGCGTAGAAAGCGCCTTCGCAGACCACGGCCTCGTCAAACCGCGCGCCCGCCGGCATTGCCGCGACCGCCCTCTCGGGAACGGAGACATATTCCGCTTGAGCGCCATTGCTCCTAGTCGGGCACATGCCGAAAACGCGGTCGCCTGGCTTGAACGAAAGGGTTCCAGCGCCCACCGCTTCAACCTCCCCGGCGAAATCCAAACCGAAGATCGTACGTTTCGGTCGGAGCAGCCCGCAGAAGAACCGCATGAAGAAGGGGTGGGCTCGGAGCTCGCCGCAATCCGTCCGGTTGAC
>PMMB01000163.1 GCA_003165495.1 Gammaproteobacteria bacterium
TTGCCGACGTCGCCGTAGCCGCAGACCACGGCCACCTTGCCCGCGATCATCACATCGGTGGCGCGCTTGATGGCGTCCACCAACGATTCGCGGCAGCCGTATAAATTGTCGAATTTGGACTTGGTGACCGAATCGTTCACGTTGAACGCCGGGAAGGCGAGTTGTCCGTCCTTGGCCATTTTGTACAGGCGCTTGACCCCCGTGGTGGTTTCCTCGGTGACGCCCTTGATCTTGGCGAGCCGCGACGAATACCACTTGGGATCAATGTTGAGCTTGGCCTTGATCGCGGCGAACAGGCATTGCTCTTCTTCGTTGTCGGGCTTGGCGATCAACGATGCGTCCTTCTCGGCCTTTGCGCCCAGATGCAGCAGCAGGGTCGCATCGCCGCCATCATCCAAAATCATGTTCGAGTGGCCGCCGTCGGGCCAGTCGAATATGCGATGCGTGTAATCCCAATACTCGGCAAGCGTCTCGCCCTTGACCGCGAATACCGGGGTGCCGCCGGCGGCAACGGCCGCAGCCGCATGGTCCTGCGTCGAATAAATATTGCAGGACGCCCACCGCACCTGCGCGCCCAGGGCGTTCAAGGTGTCGATCAGCACCGCCGTTTGAATGGTCATGTGCAAAGAACCGGTGATGCGCGCGCCGCGCAGCGGCTGCTGCGCCGCGAACTCATGCCGGATCGCCATCAGGCCCGGCATTTCCGTTTCGGCGATTTTGATTTCCTTGCGGCCCCACTCCGCCAACTTGAGGTCCTTGACCAGGAAGTCCTTGGCTTGCTTGATTGCTGCATTCATCGATCGATTCTCCTTGAATAACAGCGCGCTTCAGGCGGCGCGCGTTGCTTTGCATTCGGCGCTAAGCGTGCTCGCCTTGTCGGTGCGCTCCCAGGTGAACTCCGGCTCTTTTCGGCCGAAGTGCCCGTAAGAGGCGGTCTTTTGATAGATCGGCCGCGCCAGATCCAGCATTTCGCGCAGCCCAAACGGCGTGAGATCGAAATGCGCGCGCACCAGCTGCGTCAATCGCGTGTCGGGCAATTTACCGGTGCCGAAGGTCTCGACCATGATGGAAGTGGGTTCAGCCACCCCAATGGCGTACGAGACCTGCACTTCGCAGCGCTCGGCCAGCCCCGCGGCGACGATATTCTTGGCGACATAGCGCGCGGCATACGCCGCCGAACGATCCACCTTGGACGGGTCCTTGCCCGAGAAAGCACCGCCGCCATGGCGCGCGAATCCGCCATAGGTATCCACGATAATTTTGCGCCCCGTGAGGCCGCAATCGCCGACCGGGCCGCCGATGACGAATCGCCCCGTGGGATTGATATGGTACTTGGTGTGCTTGTCGATCCATTTGGCCGGCAGCACGGGCTTCAAGATTTCCTCGATGACGGCTTCGCGCAATTGCTTGGTGCCTATGCTGTCCTCATGCTGGGTCGACAGGACCACCGCTTCCAGGCCCACCGGCTGGTCGTTTTCGTAGCGCAAAGTCACCTGGCTCTTGGCGTCCGGGCGCAGCCAGGGCAGCTTGCCGCTCTTGCGCACCTGGGCCTGGCGTTTTACAAGCCTGTGCGCGAGCGTGATGGGCGCCGGCATCAGCACGTCGGTTTCGTTGGTGGCGTAGCCGAACATCAGTCCCTGATCGCCCGCTCCCTGCTTGCGTTCGTCCTTGCGGTCGACGCCCTGCGCAATGTCGGGCGACTGCTTGCCGATGATGTTGAGCACGCCGCAACTGGCGCCGTCGAACCCCATATCCGAGGTGTCGTAGCCGATATCGAGCACGGTCTTGCGGACGATGGCCTCTACGTCGACCCAGGCGCTGGTGGTGACTTCGCCGGCAACGATCACGACGCCGGTCTTGACCAGGGTCTCGCAGGCCACCCGGCCCTTAGGGTCAGCGGCCAGAATGGCATCGAGGACGGCGTCCGAGATCTGGTCGGCAACCTTGTCGGGGTGGCCTTCCGATACCGATTCCGAGGTAAACGAGAAACTTCTGCTCATACGTCAAATTCCTTAAAGCTGATCAACCAAAATTGTCCTTATATCGGCGGTCGAACTCCGCTTGCGTGAAGCTGTGGTTCTGCGGGCCGCGCGACTCGATCTTGATCGCGCCCATCAGGGAGGCCACCCGGCCCGTGGTTTCCCAATTCAGACCATGCAGCAGGCCGTGAATTAGACCAGCGCGATAGGCATCCCCGCAACCCGTGGGATCGACCACGGCCCGAGGTTTGGCGCAGGGGACCGTCAACGTCCGTCCCTTGGTGTAGATGAGCGACCCTTCCGCGCCCCGGGTGACGACCAAGGCCTCGACCTGGGCCGTGATGTCAGAGACCGCAAAACCGGTCTTTTGTTGCAACATACCCCATTCATAGTCGTTGACCGCGACCCAGCGCGCCTGCGCGATGAAGGTTTTGAGCTCCTCGGCGCCGAACATGGGCAGCCCCTGGCCGGGATCGAAAACAAAGGGAATCTTCGCCGCCGCAAATTGCGCCGCGTGCTCGATCATGGCCTGCCGGCCGTCCGGCGCCACGATCCCGAGCGCGATCCCGGGCCCCGCGTCCGATACGTGGTTCAGGTGCGCATGCTGCATTGCTCCTGGGTGAAAGGCCGTGATCTGATTGTCATCCAGGTCGGTGGTGATGAATGCCTGGGCGGTAAAGGTCCCGTCCACCACCTTGATGTGATCGACGGCGATCCCCTGCGCGACCAGACGCTTAAGGTAAGGCGCGAAATCGTGGCCCGCGGTCGCCATGGGCACTCCCCGATCGCCCAGCAGCTTGAGGCTGTACGCGATATTCGGCGCGCAGCCGCCGAACTCGCGGCGCATGTCGGGCACCAGGAAGGAGACGTTCAAGATATGAATCTTGTCGGGGAGAATGTGCGATTTGAAGCGGTCCGGAAACTGCAAAATCGTGTCGTAAGCCACCGAGCCGCAAATCAACGCGGCTTTTTCACTCGAGCGATCCTGCACCATCCGCACGTCCCGTTGTCAAACCGCTATTCTACAAGCAAACGCATGGCACCCGCTGTATCGAATCGCGACCTGAACTGGCCTCGCCGTGCCGGCGGCGCCCTGACCCTGGGCCGCGATACCTGCGGCAGTTGGGAGAGCGCCAGCCGCTACGAATGGCTGGTGACGAACGGTCTTGGCGGTTTTGCGTGCGGTACGGTCTCAGGCGCCAATACCCGCCGCTATCACGGATTTCTCGTGGCGAGTCTCAAGCCCCCGGTGCAGCGCACGCTGCTGGTGGCAAAGATTGAGTTGAGCGTGCAATACCTGGGAGTCGAAACCGACCTGTCGGCGAATGAGTTCGCGGGCGGCGCGATCAGCGGCCAGGGTTTCGTCCACTTGGAATCTTTCGCCGTTGACGAGGGCATTCCGACCTGGCGCTATGCCGTCGCGGACGCGCTGTTGGAACAGCGCATATTCATGGCTCCGGGAGCGAATACTAGCTACCTGCGCCTGGAATTGCTGCGGTCGTCGGCGCCCCTGCGAGTGACGCTCAAACCCCTGGTCGCGTATCGCGACTATCACAGCCAGGGGCGCGGCGCCCCGCCGTTCCAACTCCAGGCGGATGCCGGGCAGTGCCGGGTGCAAGCCTTCGCTGGCGCTCAACCCTACCGTTTGTCGATCAGTCAGGGCCAATTCACCGCGGCTCCCGAGTGGTATTGGAACTTCTGGCATCGAATGGAAGCAGAGAGAGGTCTCGACGCGCTGGAAGATTTG
>PMMB01000166.1 GCA_003165495.1 Gammaproteobacteria bacterium
AAACGCGCATTGCCGGTATCGAGTTGCGCGATCTCGGTGTCCAAACGGCGCCGTTCAGGCGAGCGCAACAGCCAATTCAAACTAACGCCATACAGCCAGGGGTGGGAATCATGGCGGGCATATTCCGATTGCAGCGTCAGATCGGGGTTGGGCGCTTGCGCCGCGGTGATCTCGTGCGACAGAGCCGCTTTTACTTGCGCTCTAGCCACCGCCAGCTGCGGGTTCTGAGTCAACGCGACCGCCAATAATTCTGCGCGATCCCATTCGCTCGGCGGCCACGTCGTCACTGTCTGCGGCATCAGGCGGACGAGTTCGTCGCGCAATTGAACTTCGGTGAGTCGGCGCGCCGCAAACTCTTCGGCGCCATGCTCCGGCTTGAGCGGCGCCGCGTGATACCCGACGCAGCCGGCAAATGTTCCAACGAGCGAGAATACAGCGCCGTAGCGCCTCCACTTTCCCACTTGACCGGCAACGGTATTCACTCGCGATACTCTTTGAGCGATAGTACTCGCCCGGGCGGCCATATTGAATACAATGTGGGTCATTGATGGAATAGCTGTATGGTCAATACGCGCACTTTGAACTCATGCGCATGCGCGCTGCTTGCCGCCATAATGGCGGCGTCCTCGACCGGCGCCGGACCCAGCAACGGAATCTGGAAGGCCGCCGTGCCGCCGAAACCGATGAAGGGTGAATTCGATAGTCTCGATCCGCTCGGCGTCGCGGCGGGAGCAAGAATCAAGGCGGACTGCTCCCTCAATTGGATCAATCCGGACGATGGCAAGCTGTATTGTTTTTCAAGCGGTACCTCGCTCGAGTTTTTCCTGGATAAGCCGCAAGCCAATCTGGAGCGCGCGCGGGCTGGCTGGCGGAAACTGACTGCTCGATAGAAATGGATGCCGGCGCCGGCGCGACGCGGAGGGAGTTACGCGGCTCCAGGCTCATTGCCGCGAGGTATCAGCGACGAAAATCGGCGACGCAAACTGCGCCGCCGATTCGAACCACCGTGACTAACATCGCCCCTAGATCAGAAGAATAAGATGCCGCCCAGAGCGTAATCCTTTTCCGTCGCGGAGTCCCCACCCCAGGCCGTCGACTTGGTATCGATGTATTCGCCGACCAGGGTGACACTCTTGGTCAGGCTGTAGTAGAACCCCAATACGCCAGAGGCGTTGCGCTTGAGCAGCAAGGGGTTCGCGTTTACCTGACCCGACTGTTCATCGCCGGCGAGCTTGAGATCCGAGAGGCCGTAGCTGAGGCCAACCTTTAGTTTGTCGAATTTATAGGTCGCTTGCACGTAGCCGCCATCGGATTTACGCGTATCGCCCGAGGCCGACGTCGGCAGAATGTAGAGACCGGTCGTGCCCACTCCTTTGCCGCTGTACCCGTACAGCACGGCCTCGAACCCGGCGGCATCCAGTTTGACGCCGCCATCGACGGCGGTGCCCCTGAAGTCCGTGGATGTGCCTGCCGTGGTATAGCCGGCGATGAGCGAGGAGTTGGCCTTCAATTCCTGGGTGACGACGTCGAGCCATACCTTACCGGTGAGCGCGTCGCTCTTCGGATCGCCCCAGGCGAAGGCAACGCCGGCTTGTATTTGCGGCGAATTGTGCGATGTGTATCCAGTCGTGTCCAAGGGCTGGAAAACGCCGAATGAACCGGTGAATCCGCCGAGATTCGCGGTCGTGTACGTGATCTGGGGTTCCCAGTCGGTGTAAATGTAGCCGATACCGATGCGGCCGAGACTGGTATTGCCCGGCGCGGAATTGGCCAAAGCCGTGCCAACCCCCAGCAGTGTCATATCGTCGAGGATCGCATCCTTGCCGAACAGACCGATGTCGCGACCCATCTTCACCGTGCCCCAGCTGACGTCGCCGAAGGTGAAGTAGGCTTGGCGGGCATCGATGCCGGGAGTCGCCAACGCGGACGGCTGGCCTGCCCCGTTGACGCCCGCTGCGGCCGAGCTGTTGATTCCAGGATAGAAGCCGATGGTCACGTCGATATCGAAGTCGGCTTGCCGAGTGGTTGCGCTGAACACAAAAGCGGCGGGGAGCAAACCGTTGCGCACGGCACTCGAATTATCGCCCGTGCATGCGAGACCGCCCACGACCGCGGTGTTGGCCCCATGGTCGCAACTCGCACCGACATAAAACGCATTCACATTGCCCGAAAAATCAACCTTCCAGTCGCCTGCGGCAATATCGACGCCGGCAACGGCCCTGGAAATCGGAACCATCCACATCGCGGCGCTGACTGCGATTGCAAGCTTGGTACGCGTATTCATAAAAACTCCCTCCGTTTCGAGTTCTTTATCCTTCCCGCAGTCGCCCAACGCCACCTGGCGTCGGGTGAAGCCTGGTTTCAATGTGTGCAAGAGGCGTACCAATCATGCAACCAGCGATCGACGGAAGGCCGCGCCCGGCGCCTCCAAATCAATCTTGCCGACTGAAAACGCGCGGCAAAGACCTATTTCGCGAATGTGCGTATCGCATGGCCCCGCGCGCCCCAGGATGCGGGCCGATCTGTGGTTTTGGCGCAAATGATGGCGGCTGCCGTGCAAGGGGCCTGCCCATCAGTGTCACGCCGGAGGATCAAATTTGTCGCACTCTGTGTTGGATTAGTGACAGGCGCGGACGAGCATGCATCGCGGTTCGACTGCCGCAGGTCGCCGGCACGGCGGCCTGTGCTGCCTCATTTTTGAAGCACAAACTGTGGCGGATCAGTAACACCACGCCCCGCACGTCTTGTCTCGCGTTATGTCGCGCGGCGCAAGTAATTGATCGATCAGTGATATGCGTGCTTGGGTTTGCGCTGGCACGCTTGCTGCTTGTCGGTACATAAATAGCGGTCCACGGAAATGTTTTCAATGAGGAGCTCCAATCAATGAAGACGAGAGCGGCTGTTGCCTGGGAAGCCGATAAACCGCTGCGCATCGAAGAAGTCGATTTGGCCGGACCGAAAGCAGGTGAAGTCTTGGTACGCATCGTCGCAACAGGCGTGTGTCACACCGATGCTTTCACGCTGTCCGGCGCCGATCCGGAAGGGTTGTTCCCCGTGATTCTGGGTCACGAAGGCGGCGGCATCGTGCAGGAAGTAGGGTTAGGCGTGACCAGCGTCAAAGCGGGCGATCACGTGATTCCGTTGTATACNNTGCGGAACCTGCGAGTTCTGCCTGTCCGGCAAGACCAATTTATGCCAGAGAATCCGCATTACGCAGGGCAAGGGCGTGATGCCGGATGGCACTTCGCGCTTCTCGTTCAAGGGCAAACCGGTGCTGCACTACATGGGTACCAGCACATTCTCCGAATACACCGTACTGCCGGAGATTTCCGTTGCGAAAATAAACCCCAAGGCCCCGCTCGATAAAGTGTGCCTGCTCGGCTGCGGCATTACGACCGGCATCGGAGCGGTGCTGAATACCGCGAAAGTAAAGCCGGGTTCGACGGTTGCAGTGTTCGGCCTGGGCGGCATAGGTTTGTCGGTCGTGCAGGGCGCAGTGATGGCTAAGGCCTCGCGCATCATCGCCGTCGATCTCAACCCGAGCAAATGGACGATGGCCAAATCGCTGGGCGCAACCGACTATGTCAATCCGAAAGATTACGACAAGCCGGTTCAGCAGGTCATCGTCGACCTGACCAACGGCGGTGTCGACTACTCATTCGAATGCATCGGCAATGTGCATGTGATGCGGTCGGCCCTGGAGTGTTGTCACAAGGGATGGGGCGAATCGGTTATCATCGGTGTCGCCGGCGCGGGACAGGAAATATCGACCCGCCCGTTTCAGTTGGTTACCGGTCGCGTCTGGCGCGGCTCGGCATTCGGCGGTGTCAAAGGCCGTTCGCAATTGCCGGGCTACGTGGATCGCTACCTCGACGGCGAGATCAAGATCGACGAAATGATCAGCGCAGTGCTGCCATTGGATGAGATCAACGATGCCTTCGAGTCGATGCATGCGGGTAAGGTTATTCGTTCCGTGATCAAGTACTGAGCGAACGCTCGAGACTTGAATTACGGCGATTGATTGAGAGATGCCGTGGCAACGGCTGTATGTGAAAACTAGCGGGAGGAAGAATCATGGCAGTTTCAATTCATCCGTCGGTCGACCACGGCGTCAAGCAGGGATCGAAGGACTTCGCGGGGGGAACCTTGACCTGCAAATGCACGGATAAGCCCGTCAAGGTGTCGATCGGTGCGCAGATTGCGCACAACCACGCCTGTGGCTGTACCAAGTGCTGGAAGCCGAAGGGCGCGACGTTCTCGGTGGTTGCGGTCGTGTCGAAGGACAAGGTGAAAGTTACGCAGAATGGCGACAAACTTAGCGTAGTGGATCCGTCGGCGACCATTCAGCGTCATGCATGCAAGGTGTGCGGCGTCCACATGTTCGGCCGTATCGAGAACGGCAAGCACGCGTTTTACGGTCTCGATTTCATCCACCCGGAATTGTCGACGGAGTCGGGCTGGGCGGCGCCGGGGTTTGCGGCCTTCGTCTCCTCCATCATCGAGTCGGGCGCGAATCCGGCGAACATGGGTGCGGTCCGCAGCCGGCTCAAAGAGCTGGGCCTGGAGCCTTATGACTGCTTGAATCCGCCGTTGATGGATGCGCTTGCAACGCACGCGGCCAAACTTTCGGGTGTGCTAAAGGCTTAAGGTCTTAGGATCGCTGAAGTGGAGCATGCTGCGACGCTGCCTGAACGGGTGCGGCCCGCAAGGGCAGCGTCGCACCAAGAACACGGTTTATTGTTCGAGAACGATGTTATGTTTGTGAATTTTGCGGTACAGCGTATTTCGGCTGATACCCAACGCCTGCGCGGTGCGGCTGATATTCCAGTGCATTCTTTCGAGTTCCCGCAATAGGGCTGCGCACTCGGCGTCGCGCAATGCGGCGGACGGCAAGTTCATCGTCGCGGCAGCGGCCTCCACGTTTCCCGCCACGCTTGCCGGCACGATTGCCCGCGTCTCGGTGTGGAGAATTTCCTGCGGTAGGTTCGACAGCCGAATGATTCCATCGCGGCACAGTGCCGACGCGGTTCGCAATGCGTTGCGCAGCTGGCGGATATTGCCGGGCCACGCGTAATCCAGCAGTTTGTGGAACGCGTCTTCGGCGATCTCGATCGATTCCTGATCGGAGTTTTCTTCCTGTAACAGCGTTCGAATCAGGTCCGCCTTATCGCTGCGATCGCGCAATAGCGGCAGGTGCAATGTGATCCCGTTCAGGCGGTAATAAAGATCCTCGCGAAATTCACCGTCCTGAATCATCCGACGAATGTCGCGATGCGTGGCGCTGATCACGTGCAAAGTGACTGGAATCGCCTGATCGCTTCCGAGCGGAACGACTTCGCGTTCCTCGATCACGCGCAGCAAGCGGGTCTGCAGCATCAACGGCATATCGCCGATTTCGTCGAGGAACAACGTGCCGCCGTTGGATTGGAGAATCTTTCCGACCCGGCCTTCCTTCACCGCGCCCGTGAATGCGCCGCGCGTGTAACCGAACAACTCGCTCTCGATCAGGCTCTCCGGTATGGCGGCGCAATTGACGGTCACGAACGGCTTGTCGAACCACAGACCGCTGTGATGCAAGGCCTTGGCAAACGCTTCCTTGCCGGTACCCGTCGCGCCTTGCAGCAGAATCGGAACCTGCTTCGCGAAAAGCTGCCTGCCGAAGGTCAGGTTTTTGCGCATTTGCGCGTCTTCACCGACGTGGTGTTGTCCGGGTCCGTGCTGTGTTCCCTCGACCGTTTCGGCAGTCGGATTCGATGCGGCCAACTCCAAGGTGCGCGCCGCCGGGCGCAGCGGCGCCCGCGCGATTGCGAAGAAACGGCGGCCATGCGCCAAGTCCCGCACCGGCCAAATCGTGCTGGGTTCGAATTGAGCCCGCCGTGCCAGCGTCGCGAAGTCGAACTGGAAAAACCTTTCGATCGGCTCACCGACCAGCGCCTTGCGCGTCGAGCAGCCCAGCTGCAGAAGCGCACTTTCGTTGACCGCCAGAATATGGCCCGCCCCATCCATCGCCACCAGTGCTTCGTGCAATAGCCCGACGAATTCTGGTCGGCTGTGAAAGCGCAAGATCCAGGATTGGCTGAACTCGTTCAGGAAGTTCCAGCGAGATATGAGGTGCGCCGACATGTTGACGAGAGCCATCGTATGGCGCTGGATGAGCCGGCTGTCGCTCGAATTTGCCGTGGAAGCATCGAGCACTGCGATGATTGAGCCGTGCGCATCCAGAATCGGCGCGCCGGAGCACGACAAGGAAAGGTTGTATCCGCGGAAATGTTCCTCGCGATGCACGGTGACGGGACCCCCTTCGGCGAGGCAGGTGCCGATGCCGTTGGTGCCTTCGTGACGTTCATCCCATAACGCGCCGAGCGTCAAGCCGGCCTGACGGAATTCCCGCTGCAAGGCGGGATCGGTAATGGTCGTCAACACGACGCCTTGAGTATCCGACAAGATGACCGCGAATCCCGATCCGGCGATCTGTTCGTAGAGACTCTCCATCTCCGCACGCGCGACCGGGAGCAGCCCTCCCATTCGCTGTTGCAACTCCTTGAGGGATTGGGAATTGATTACGGCATTTTGCCGCGGCGCCGACGGCTCGATACGGTATTCCCGAAGACATCGATACCAGGAGCGCGTGACATGCGGCTCGATTCCGGCGGGCTGGAGTCCGTTCTGAACAACATGAAGAATGCGCGACGCGTGACTCGTGGCGAGGCTTAAATTCGTCATGACATCCCCTTCGTTATAGCGTATCCCTGCTCAAACGATCTTCATTCTTGTTGCGGAAAGCCCACAGTAGCCCGCGCTAAGCGTGGCCCCTTTGCGTCCATCGCGCAATCTGCGCCGCAACATCTTAGGGCGCTTCGGGGGGGGCGCCAAACTTGTACGCGGGATCGCCGCTGTATTTGGAACGGACAAAGGCCAAAATTTTCCAAAGATCGTCCGCATTCTTGATGATGGTACCGAAAGGCGGCATCGGCCCAACGACGTTTTCCCGGCCTATACGCGTATAACCCAGCTTTTGAAATTCGTCGCTGCCAAGGACGACGAGTCGAAACAGCGTGTCGTCATCACCGCCGTAAATCCAGATGTCGTTGGTCAGCGGAGGACACATGCCGCCGCCGCCGCCGCCGCCGTGGCATCCGCTGCATGAATAGGTCTGTAAAAACTTCCCGCCCTCCGCGACGACATCGGCTTGAGTGTCTTTGTAGGGATTCACCAGCTTGCCTTTTGGCGTGTTTTTGATCAGATCCGCCGGCGCCATTTTGGTGTAGTCGATCGGCGGCGGCGCTGCGTCGGCCCACACCAGCCTCAGGGTGCAGAGCGCCGTCGCGCCGGCGAATATCGAGACCATACCGACAACCAGAATTCCTCTTCTCACTGCATCTCCTTGATGACTGCATCACTATTGTTGGCTTGGGCGATGCTGAGCGCCGTACGGCCGTCCTCACTGCGTGCATTGACGTCGGCGCCCGATTTTATCAGTAACCCGACAATAGTCGAATGATTGCCGGCGGCGGCGATCATCAGAGCGGTGACGCCTCCTGGATTGGTGGCGTTCACTTTCGCGCTGTGCTCGATCAGCAATGTTGCAACTTCGTTTGAGCCTGAAATCGATGCGAGCATCAAGGGGGTGTATCCGCCCTTCGCGACGGGTGCGTTGACGTCGGCGCCGGCGTCCAGCAACGCCCGCGCCGCCTTGACCTTTGCGTTCTGAGCTGCAATGGCCAGCGGCGTCAGGCCGTCATGATCGGTTGAATCCAACTTCGCGCCATGCGCAATCAGCATATTGGCCAACGCCGGCTGGTCGTTCCACGCGGCATACATGAGCGGCGTCCAGCCGCTTCGATCCGACAGATTCGGATTCGCTTTGTGTTCGACGAGATAGGTTGCCACCGGCGCGAAGCCGAAGCGCGAGGCGACGACCAAGGGTGGGTACCCCTCGCCGTCCACGGCGTCGACATGCGCTCCGTGGCCGACCAGATAGCGCACGCGATCGATGTCGTCAGCCACGATGGCGTTGCTCAACTCGTCGTCGGGATTCGATCCTTCCGCGAGCCATCTTTTGAGATCCGCCATTCTCGCGCGCTGTGCCTTTGCGTCAATCGCCGCCGCTTGCACATCGGGTTTCGCAGGCTGGTAGGGTCCGTGCGAGGGCAGATCGCCGGAAATCGAGCATTCATCGCACTTCACCAGCGGCACACCGAAGTCGCTGAGAATTTGATGTATCTCGCTCTTGTGCTGCGCGATTGCCTGCTCGATGGCTGCTTTGATATCTTGCCGGCCTCTCGGCACCGCGAGCGCCATATCGAACTCCATTGGAACCTTGTCCTCCAGCATATTGACTGGCTGAATGATCAACGGCGCGCGCAAAACCGTCTTGTAGTAACCGGCCATCGGACCCCACGCAGCAGCCACATCGAGGCTGCCGTCGATGACCTGTTGTACCTGGTACGAAGGTTGGTTGTCCGTCACGATATCAGCGTTGTGGCTCAAGTAATGAACGACTGTATTAGAAACCACGTGGTGATCGGCCAGCGCCTGACGAATCGCGGAGACCTGAAACACGCCGACGCGAAGCTTCTTCAGAGCGGGATCATCCAGGCTCTTGAT
>PMMB01000356.1 GCA_003165495.1 Gammaproteobacteria bacterium
ATTTCAAAATTCTGCGTATTATGAGCCGTGGGAGCCCAGCGGGCTGCATCGAGAATGCGCTGCAGATCCGGCTCGCGAATTTCTTTTTGCGGATCGAATGCAGCGCGGCACGAGTGTCTTTGCCACATGACTTCGAGTAAGTCTCTCGTCATCAGTGTCTTCTCAGCGCAGGCGTGTAAATATTACACATCAATGAATCTTGCATCTCGCGAGCGGAAGCGTCGATAGGCGCTTTCCACATGAGCGCCAGGACAACCCCTGCGCTTGCGGCCACACATCGTATTCTTTAGAGCCGCTCGCGACGTTTGTAGGTAGAATCCCCTATTCGCGGCAGAACGCGGCGCAGATATCGTTCGCTGCCAGGAATGAGTACGCCGGATGCAACTCGAGAGAGCTGGGGTGTCGAACAATTCGAATGGAAATAGGGGGATTTACCAATGACTCGCGTGCGGCACATATGGTCTTCCACATCGCTCCTTCAATGGCTAGGATTTGGATTGTGCGTCAGTGTGACGACTCCCGGCTGGGCCGTACCCAGCTTCGCTCGCCAGACGGGCATGGCCTGCGCCGCCTGTCACACCGTGTTTCCCGAACTCACACCCTTCGGGCGGGAATTCAAATTGAACGGCTACGTTCTCGACAACATCAAACAGGTCACTGGAATCGATACGTCCGCTCATCAAACGCTGGCACTCAATTCCATACCACCCATCAGTCTGATGGCGCAGATTTCCTATACTCACACCGGTGCCGCGCTGCCGGACAGTGTGCTCAATGGCGCGCTGGCAAAGGACGGAGATCTGCTCTTTCCACAGCAAGTGAGTTTCTTTTACGCCGGAAAGATCGCCGACGGCCTCGGGGCGTTCATCCAGCTGACGTATGACGGCGTGGGAGACAGCTTTGGATTCGACAACACGGACATTCGCTACGCACACCACTTTTCATTCGGCGGTTCGAACGACAACAGTCACACTATGATTGTGGGCGTCACCCTCAACAACAACCCCACGGTGCAGGATGTTTGGAACACCACACCTGCTTGGGGAGTTCCGTACTCCAACAGCAGTGTCGCGCCCAGCCAGCCTACATCCGCGAAGGTCGATAGCGGTGCCGGAGGCTTCGGCCAGAACGTCGGTGGTCTCGGCGTTTACATCTGGCTGGATGATCACTTTTATGCGGAGATCACGGATTACACCTCGGCAATCCGAGGCGGTGCTCATCCTTTGGATAGCACGCAGAGCAATGTGGTTTCCGGATCAGCGCCTTATTGGCGCGTAGCCTACGAGCAACGTTGGGACCGCAACTCCTTGTCCGTCGGCGCCTTCGGCTTAAACGCGAACCTTCACCCGGGCCTTCAGGGGGTAACCAACACAGCGCTGGCAGGCGTCACCGATAGATTCAAGGACACCGCTGCGGATGTTCAGTATCAGTTCATCGGCGAGGATCATCTGTTTACTTTCTTGGGGACGTATATCAGCGAGCACCAAACGCTCAACGCCAGCGTCCTCGATGGATTTGCCGCAAACACCGACAACAATCTCAAGACGCTCAAGTTAACGGGTGAATACTATTATCAGCGGCGGATCGGCGGCACAATTGGATACTTCAGTACAACCGGCGGCAGCGATGCGGTCCTCTATGCCCCTGCGCCGCTCACTGGCAGCGCCAATAACAGTCCCGACACCAGCGGCTACCTTCTCGAGGTGAATTACCTGCCGTGGCTGAATACGAAGCTGCAGGCGCAGTATGTCGGTTACAAGAAGTTCAACGGCCAAAGCACCAACTATGACGGCTCCGGCCGCAACGCCAGCGACAACAACACCATGTACTTGTTGGTCTGGCTGAACTTCTGATTCGACGCATTCACTTTAGACATTGAAATCCAACGGCATTCACGTTGCCGCGGGAATCAGGGAGTAAGGTTATGAAGACTAGCTACGTTCTCGCCATTGCGATGAGCACGTCAGTATGCGTCGGCGGCATTGCCTATGGTGCAGATGCCACGGCGGACACCACGACTGACGCGCAGAAGGCCTCGCTACACAAGACGATCGAAACCTGCGGTGTTTGTCACGGAGTCGATGGCCGCAGCGTCTCCCCGACCTTCCCGAACTTGGCGGCGCAACAGGCACCCTACATTGAATTGCAGCTCAAGGCGTTCAAGGACCAATCGCGCGCCGACCCCGATGCCCAGGCGTACATGTGGGGCATGGCATCTCAATTGAACGACGCCACCATCAGCGCGCTGGCCGGTTATTTTGCAGCGCAGCCTGCGGCGTCTGGCCGAGGCGGGAACTCGGCCCTGATCGCACAGGGCAAGCACTTGTTCGAGGAAGGGGTTCCCGCACGCCAGATTCCTCCCTGCGCTACGTGCCACGGCGCTCATGCCGCTGGGCTCGCCGTGTTTCCGCGACTTGCCGGGCAACACGCGCCATATTTATTGAAGCAGCTGCTCGTGATTCAAAGCGTGCTTCGCACCGCTCCGGTGATGCACGGCGTGATCAAGGATCTGACGAAAGATCAGATGCAAGCCGTCGTTGCTTATCTTGAATCGATATGACCGCGAGGCGGTCCTCAAATCACCCGAGACATCTTTGCTGACCGCGAATCTTTATCGACATAGGCGTCAAAGACCATGGCGACGGTCCGCATCAACAGCCGGCCCGCCGATGTGAGCGCGATATGTCTTTCGCTGAGTTCGGCAAAGACGTCGGAGTGCCTCCCCCGAAATGCATTTGATCAATGATTCTGGTCCTGTCGAAGAATCGGCTTCGCAAGGAGATCTCGCCAAGGAGATGCCTGACGTAAGTATCGATGCGGTTCTGTTGATGCGTGATGATCCTGTTGCAGCCGCAATAAAAGCAGGGACTGAAGCAAAACGGAATATGCACGTACGCGGACAGGGGCTGTCGTTCGCGCGCGCCGCGGCCCACTCATAGGCATTGGGCGCGATCCCGTTGCCAAACTGCTGTGCCGTGGGATAGGACGTGTATCGAGGTCCTTCCTGATCATAGCGACGCATACGGTCGGTATCGAATGAGATCGCCGTCGCACGGGTCATATCGCGGTCCTGAACCGATCGCTGTGCAGGTCCTGCAACTGCCGCTTCGCGTTGTTGAAGGCATCACGCATGGCAAGGTATATATCTGCATGTCCGGCGCTATCGGCATGCAGACTGTCGGCGTGGATCTGCGCGCCGGGCACAGTCAGTGCAATCTTGACCAAGTAGGGTGCGCCATTGTGTCCACCGTCAGTCACGCCTTCGAGCGACATGTGACATTGCGTGATGCGCTTGCCGAAGCGCTGCAGCCGATAACCTAATTCGCGTGCATGGGCCTCGAGCGCGCCGGAGCGGTCGATGTGCCGAAACGTCAAGGTCATGGGTGACCGCATTGCCTCATTGTCGGTATGCACCATCGGTTTGGACATTGGGGATTCCCCTCGCGGCGTTGCGGGAACCCACGGCTTCGTGGCCGAGCCCGAACTTAAGCGATCGGGGGCTGGGCCTCGACGATCAGCGCCAGGTGCAGCTTCACGAGATGCGCGACCGAACGCGCACCCATTTTTTCCATGACTTTGGCGCGGTGGATTTCAACGGTGCGCTCGCTCAAGTGCAAATCGATGGCGATCACTTTGTTCGCGGCACCCTCGACGACCATATCCATCACCTGTCGTTCGCGAGGGGTCAGGGATTCGAGCCGGTGCAGCACTTCGGCGCGGCGCGCCACCGTGTTGCGATTCTCGGCATCTTGCTTCAGGGCATGATTGATGCGGTCGAGTAGGTCCTGATCCCGGAAAGGCTTCTGGATGAACTCGAAGGCGCCTTCCTTCATCGCTTGCACGGCCATGGGTATATCGCCATGACCGGTGATAAATATGACGGGCACCATGGAGCCCATCCGATTGAGGTGTCGCTGCAATTCCAGGCCACTCATGTCCGGCATGCGGATATCCAGCACGAGGCAGCCGGGTGAGTCGGTCTTGAAGTTTGCCAAGAATTCGCTCGGGCGCGAAAACACGGCCGTTTTGTAGCCGACCGTGCTTAATAGCGCGTCGAGCGCGCGCCGCATGCCATCGTCGTCGTCAACCACGTAAACGGCGGGCGCAGTGCTATTGTCATGAGGCATTGCCATAGGTACTCCGATCAACTTGCTGCGAGCGGCAAGCGGAACCAAAAGCGGCTGCCGCCCGCCGGTACATTAGCAAAGCCTATCGTTCCCTCATGCGATTCGATGATCGCGCGGCTCGAGGCCAAGCCGAGACCGGTGCCCTGCGGCTTGGTGGTAAAGAACGGCCGGAACAATTGGGCTTCCAAGTCGGCGGGGACCCCGGGGCCTGAGTCGGTGACGCCGGTCTCAACGGAATACCGATCCGCGGAGACATCGATCCGGATCGAGGGCGTGTCCGACATTTGCGCGCTGGCATCGACGGCGTTTTGCGCTAAGGCGTACAGCACGTGCTGAATTCTCAGTCGATCGATCAGCAAATCAGGCACCGGCTGCGGTGCATCCACTCGCACGCTGCCCTGGATGCGCAGCGCGAGGATGTCCAG
>PMMB01000243.1:0-1783 GCA_003165495.1 Gammaproteobacteria bacterium
GGCCACGCCAAGCGCAACGAATTCGTCGTCGACGGACAGACGCTCATAGGTTATGGCGGCACTCAGTCCATCGACGGTCCGGCACGCAAGTGGGACGGTGTTGCAAAAGGTCTTTTGAAAGATCTCGGCATCGACGTGCAGCGTTTCAATAAGGCCTTCGATCGGGATTTTTACGCTCGCTGGAATTTGAATCAGAGCGTGTTTTTCAAGAAAGAAGTGTTCGGTGTCGACCGCCTGGTGCGCCGGCCCTTCGGCACCTGGCAGGAATTGGACGAAGATCCGCACGACAGCCAGGCATTGCGCGCCTATCTCGATCAGTTTCCGCTGGGGCAGAAGGCGCGCGCGCAATTGTTCGAGATGGTCTGGTCGGATCGCGACGTGCTGTCCGGGAAGTCGCCGCGGCAACGCCTGGACGTTCTCGAGCACACGAGCTATCGCGATTTTCTCAAGGAGTATTGGGATGCCGACGATGAGGTCCTGAAATATTTGCAGACCAGGACCCACGAGCTATGGGCGGTGGGCATCGACGCCGTGCCTGCCAGCGAGACTCTCACGTTGCCGGGCCTCAAAGCGCAGCGCGCGGCGCTTGGGGTAGTACCCGAAGAACCGTACATTTACCATTTCCCCGACGGCAACGCATCGATCGCCCGCATGTTGGTGCGTAAACTCATTCCCGGAATTGCGCCCGGCGGCACCATGGAGGACATCGTCCTGGCGCGGTTCGACTATGAGCAAATCGATCGCCCCGAACACTCGGTGCGGATTCGCCTCAATTCGACCGCGGTCGACGTGCGCAACGTCGCCCAAGGCGTCGAGATCGCCTATGTGAACGGTGGGAAGGTCGCTCGCGTCGCCGCCGAATATTGCGTGCTCGCCTGCTACCACGCCATGATTCCTTATATCGCACCCGAAGCCGGCGCCGAGCAGCGCACGGCGCTGCATGACAATGTGCGGGCGCCGCTGGTTTATGTGAATGTGGCCGTGCGCAACTGGCAACCCTGGCACAAGCTCGGCGTGGCGTACATCGACAATCCCGGGGGCACCTATTCCGCCGCTCTGGATTTCCCAGTCAGTCTCGACGGCTATCGGTTCTCCGCAGATCCCTCGAAGCCGACTTGCCTTCACTTGATGCATACGCCCACCGCGCCCAATCAGGGGCTGAATATGCGCGAGCAGTATCGCGCCGGACGCGCACGCCTGTACGCCATGAGCTTTGCCGATTTCGAGCGCGAGATCCGCGACGAACTCGGCCGCATGCTGGGCTCCGCAGGTTTCGATTTCGATCGTGACGTCACTGCGATCACCGTCAATCGATGGCCGCACGGGTATGCCTACACACCGACGCCGCTGTACGACGATCCCGCGCACCAGGCCCGAATCGCCAAGCAGGCGCGCCAGCGGCTCGGCCGCATCGCCATCGCCAACTCGGACTCCGGTTGGGATGCGTACACTCACGTCGCCATCGATCAGGCGCACCGCGCCATCGTGGAACTGACAAGCTAACGCCGCGCGTGCGCCGTTTCGGCTAGAAATTCTCGGTGTCGACCTCCGCCTGAGTCGCGGAGTTGTAACGTTCGCCGACGACACTGCGCTGATTGATGAGAGCGTCCAATCGCGCGGTCATATCCGGCTGCAATTCGACCGTCGCAGCGCCGAGATTCTCCTCCAGGTGCGCCTTGCAAGTGGTGCCGGGAATGGCAACCACGTGCTCACCACGCTTCAACACCCAAGCGAGTGCCAATTGCGCCATGGATGCGTGCGCTGCGCGCGCCAGCCTCGCGTA
>PMMB01000243.1:1896-10574 GCA_003165495.1 Gammaproteobacteria bacterium
TTCGACAGGTCTCGATGACGGCTATTTCCGGGTTGCGCGTGCACAGTGAGTATTCACTCTGGACCGCGGCAATAGGATGCGCCGCATGCGCACGCCGCAGCGTCGTCGCGGACACCTCCGAGAGACCGATGGCGCGAATCTTTCCCTCGCGCACCAAATCCGCGAGTGCACCGACGCTGTCCTCGATGGGCACGGCCTTGTCCCAACGATGCAAATAATAGAGATCGATGGCCTCCGTCTTGAGGCGCCGCAGGCTATCCTCGCAGTTTTGCTTGAGGGTCGCCGGCCTGCCGTCGATCACGCGGCGCATACCCGCCTCGGACTTCACGCCTTGGATGCCGCACTTGCTCGCCAATGTGAATCGAGAGCGATGTGGCGCGAGTGTGCGTCCCACCAATTCCTCGTTGGCGCCAAAACCGTAGAGCGCGGCGGTATCGAAGTGCGTGACGCCAAGTTCCAAGGCCCGCAAGAGAATGCCCGCCGCGGCGTCCGGCGACGGCGGAACCCCGTAGGCGTGGCTCACGTTCATGCACCCGAGGCCGATGGACGATACGGTAAAGGGACCGAGTTTGCGTTGGCTCAAAGTCGATTGCATTGCGTAACGAGCCGCTACTGCATGTGCTGACCGCCATTGATCGCAATGTTGGCACCGGTCAAAAACGCAGCCTCATCACTCGCGAGATAGGCCACGAGGCCGGCCACTTCTTCAGGCTTGCCGAGTCTTCCCATTGGAATCTGGGGAATGATCTTGGTATCAAGCACTTCTTTGGAAATCGCCGTCACCATTTTTGTGCCGATATAGCCGGGTGAAATCGTGTTGACTGTCACGCCCTTGCGGGCCACCTCGAGGGCCAAAGCTTTGGTGAACCCGTGCATGCCGGCTTTGGCGGCGGAATAGTTTGTCTGTCCGAACGCACCCTTCTGGCCGTTGACCGACGAAATATTGATGACTCGTCCCCAACCCCGATCCACCATGCCGTCACAGACTTGTTTGGTCATGTTGAAACACGAGTCAAGGTTCGCGTGCATCACCGCGTCCCAGTTGATTTTGTCCATCTTCTTGAAGGTCATGTCACGCGTGATCCCAGCGTTATTCACCAGCACATCCACCGGCCCCAAATCTTGCGTCAGTTTGCTGATGCAGGTCCGGCAGGAGTCCCAGTCGACCACATCGCAGGGATACGCGTAAAAGTGATATCCCCGCTCCTTCATCGACCCAAGCCACTGTTGGACTTTGGCGTTGCCCAACGAGTAAGTTGTTACGACGGTGTCGCCACTGGCGGCAAGTTTGATGCAGATCGCTTCGCCGAGGCCGCCCATGCCGCCGGTGACCAGCGCGACTCTTTTTGATGTTGCCATGTGAACCGCACTCCCGCTAATCGTAGTTTTTGTTCGTTTAATTACCCTTAGATTCAGCTTTCAATAGCGAGTGTCACGCCGATCGCACTCTAATAGCAAGAGGACGGTGCCGCGCCATGACCTTAGAAACTTTTTTTGAAGACAGGCGGTCGGGCTACTTTTGCAGCACGTACTCGCCGGGCGCATCGAATATCGGCGGGTAGCCAGCCCCGGCCGATCCGAGTGACGGTGGGGCTACCAGTTTCTCTGTGGAATGCCGGACCAGCCAATGTTGCCACACCGGCCACCATGAACCCGGCTTAGGCTCGGTGGTTTCAAACCACACGTCTGGCGGTAGAGTTTCGCTCGCATTCAACCAGGTGCGAATGCGGTGGCGCCGCCGCGGGTGCACGGGCCCACTGACGATGCCGGCATTGTGGCCACCGGACGTCAGCAAGAAAGTGTAGTCGTTGGAGCGCGTCAAACCGCGCGTTTTATACACCGACTTCCAAGGCGCGACATGATCGGTTTCAGTCCCGACGACGAACATCGGCAGCTTGATCGCGGCCAGATCGACGGTCCGACCTTCGGCCTGAAATTCGCCGCGCGCCAGCGCATTGTTGAGATAGAGTCCCCGCAAGTATTCACTATGCATTCGGCACGGCATGCGCGTACCGTCGGCGTTCCACGCCATCAGATCATTCGGAGATTCACGTTTGCCGCGCAGGTACGTATTGACGGCCGGCGTCCACAGTAGGTCACGCGAGCGCAGCAGCGCGAATGCTCCGCCCATTTGCTCGCTCTTCAGAACGCCGGCGCGCTCCATGACCGCCTCCAGCATGTCGAGCTGGCTCGGGCTGATGAAAACCGACAACTCTCCGGGCTCGCTGAAATCCTGCTGTCCCGCGAGCAGCGTCATACTGCCCAGTCGCTGATCACCGGCGGCAGCCATCGCTGCAACACCGATCGACAGCAAGGTGCCGCCGATGCAGTAGCCGACCGAATGAATTTTTTGTCCCGGCACGATGCGCGAAACGGCCTCGACCGTCGCTTCGATGCCGAGTCTCAAATAATCGTCCATGCCGAATCCGCGATCGCTCTCGTTGGGATTCTTCCACGACACGATGAACACCGTGTGACCTTTCGAGACCAAGTATCGCACCAAAGAATTTCTCGCCGACAGGTCGAGAATGTAGTACTTCATGATCCAAGCGGGAACGATCAAGATCGGCTCGGCAAAAACCTTCTCGGTCGCCGGCGAATATTGAATGAGCTCGACGAGTTCGTTGCGCATCACGACTTTGCCCGGCGTTGCGGCCACGTCGCGCCCGATGACGAATGCCTCGGTTGCGCCCGGTTTCTTGCCCCCGAGCGTGCGTTCGACATCCTCGAGCCAGTTGCTGAAGCCGCGCACCAGGTTCTGGCCCGATTCGGCGCGGGTCGTTTCGAGCAACTCCGGATTGGTGGCAAGGTAGTTTGCCGGCGACAAGACCTCGAGCGCATTGCCGGCCACGAACTTTAAGGTGCGTTCATTCTCGGCAGCGACGCCCGACACGCCGGACCACGCTTGGCCCAACCACTCCGCATAGTTGCGGTAGCTGCGTGCGTAGACGTTAAAGGGCCATTGGGCCCACGCGTCGTCCGCGTAGCGAGCATCCCCTTCCGCCGGCGACAGCGGCTGGCCTGCGGCTGCCTTCAGCGCGAAGTTCCAGTTGTCGGTGCTCCTGGCCAGGGCATCCTGCATGATCTGTAGCTGCTTGGGCGGTTCCTTGGCAAGGTTCAAATACCAGTCCCACCACGCGTTTGCGTAGACATCGGGAGCGAGGCCGCCCGACACGGTGGCCAACTGCGCGCGCATCACGCGCCCCCATCCTTCCGCGTCCAAGGGCGCCGAAGATTGGTTAGATTCAATACTCGGGTTCGTCGTGTTAATCACAGTGCGTGCAGTCCAGCGTATTCGAAATTGCGGGGTAAGCACAATACAGCCAAACGGCTTGCGGCGGAGGCGCCGCATGGCGCCCCCGCCTCTCGTCAAGCGATCGAAGATCGGCGCCGCCCGTGCGGCGCCGGTTTGCTAAGGTCAGGCCGCTGCTCTCTTGGCCGTGTCTCCGGCCTTCGCCGTCGCTTCCTTGGTCAGGTCGGCGGCTTTGGCCGTCGCTTCGCTCACTACCTGGGTGAAGCTGGCTTGGGCATCGGTCGCCAGCGAGACAAACTCCTGCGCGCGTAGGCGCTGTTTCTCGCTGAGTGCCGTGGCAAGTTCGGCTTGCTTGGTCACCAGCTCAGCGGGTGTTTTCACGCCGACAGCCGCATTGGCATGGGCAAGGCTCCACTCCAAATAGTCGCCGGCAACGGCGTATTGGTAACGGCCCAAACGCTCGATGGCCTTGACGCTTTCCTGCTGGGCCTTCAGCGCCGGCGCGAATGCATTGCGATAAGTCTCGAAGATGGTCTTGGGATCAAAAGATGAGTTGTTCATGGTAGCTCCTGGTCGGGTGATGGATATTCGCAATGGAGCCATTATAGAACAGTTTGTATGCAATGCAAGAAGAATCGCTGAGACCGAATTTGAACTATTTGCAGCATCTTATCTCATTGATTATACTGATATATATGTAATCTACAGAAAAAACCTCACTGCCGTAAGTACGGAAACCATTGCGCTGCAGGAGACATTCAGAGGGACATCGACGCACTTCGCAGCCAAGCGCATAATCGCCGCTAGATCAAATCGGGTGTTGGGATGACATCGATCCCGAACTACATTCATGCCCTCGAGGCTTATATAATGCGCAGCGGCGCGCGCTTGTCGCGCGCCGACTTGCCCGAGTGCGTGCACGGCCGGGTTTACCGCGACCTCATTACGCTGCGCACGGGCCTGAGTCCGGAACAGGAACTCGTCACGCTGGTCCACGAATTGGCGCATTGGCTGGCGCATCGGGACGCGCGCTGCCGCATGGATTGCACCCTTTTTGAGTACGAAGCCGAAGCGGTCGAGGCGCTGGTGATGGCGCGTCTTAACTTGCCGCATGCGGCAGTCGATCCGAGCGGGTTCGACCTCGCCAGCCCCACCGATAATCTGCTGTCGGCATCGGTTGCGCGCGTCATCTGGGCGAACGCTCGGATCTGCGATGCACTGGGCGTTGGCGCAGAGGCTCTAGTCTCAGAAGCGCAGGCCTCCATCGACCTCAAGGCAGCGCCCGGTAAAGAAATCGTTTTCGAATATGAACAGCGCGGCATGGGCGATTTCCTCGGGTCGCCCGAGGCGCTTTAACGGCACCGGCTCCGTGAGTTTGTCCAGCATCTCCGGTCGCAACGACGCTAGGATTTCGGTGTGGGTGAAGCCGGGCGCTATGGAGCCGACTCGGATACCGTAGCGCGCCAGTTCCTTCGCCCATACCACGCCCATGGATTCGACCCCGGCCTTGGCGGCGCTGTAGTTGGTCTGGCCGGCGTTGCCGACCCGGGAAATACTGGAAATATTCACGATCACGCCGCCGTGGCCGAAACCAATCATCTGCGCAGCAGCTTCACGCGCGCATAGAAATACGCCGCTGAGATTCACGCCGATGACCGCGTTCCAGTTCTCCATCGTCATGCGCCCGACCACCGCGCCGTCCTTCACTTTGACCAGTAAGCCGTCGCGCACAATACCGGCATTGTTCACGAGCCCGTCTAGGCGGCCGAAATCGGACGCGACACGCGCCATGGCCGCGGATACGCCGCTTTCATCAGCGACGTTGACGCGATAGCCGCGTGCCTGCACCGACTCAGCGGCGCATAGCGAGGCCGTCTCATCGAGATCGGCGTCGTTCACATCGAAAAGAGCCGTGTCCGCACCGCGACGCGCGAGCTGTAGGGCTATCGCACGACCGATGCCACGGCCCGCGCCGGTCACAACCACTGTTTTATTTCGGACGTCCATAATCTGTTAACTACCTTTCTTGCTGTCGTTCTGTGTCTTGCTGTCGTTCTGCGTCTTAGCGTCGTTCTGCGTCTTAGCGTCGTTCTCAGCGGCAGCTTTAGCCGCGGGGCTGCTCCCCATGAACGCGTCGCGGGTAGCGGCCTGCATCTTTTCCCACAGCTCCATGTTGGTGCGCGCGATATCGGTCAACGGTGCAAACGGCGTCTGCAATGCTTTGACCATTTCCGACTGCATCGTCTCCTGCTGCCGCAACATCGTCGTAAAGGCCTGTTCGAGGTAACGGCTGAGCAGCGCTTGCGCCGGACGGCCGTAGAAGCGGATGATCATCTCGAGTAACTCAGAGCCTAAGGCAGGGGAGCCGAATTGCTCCTGCTCGGAGATGATTTGCAACAGCACCGAGCGCGTCAGGTCCTCGCCCGATTTGTCGTCGACGACCTTAATTTTCTCGCCCGCTACGATTAGCTGACGCAGATCTTCGAGCGTTACATGGCGGCTGGCGCCAGTGTCGTAAAGCCGGCGATTGGCGTATTTTCTGATGAGGCGTTCTTGTTGCATTGTTCGCTCGAAACTCCCAGCGGCATCCTAGGCGAAGCTCTCGCGTTGCACAACTATTGCCCGAACTTGTGTCACGACTCCAGATACCATAATGAAGACTACGACATAGAAAACAATGCCTTATATCGCAATTACTGAAATATTAGCGGGATCCAACGCCCATCTTGGCGTCCTTTGCAATGCATACGGAGCACAGGCTCTTGCAATCTGACCCCTGGCAGCAGTGGCAAGCCTTCGCCGCGCAATTTGCCAAAGGGGCATCGGCGCCTCACGAGGCTCGTGGGCCCGCTGCCGCGTCCTCGTTTGCACCGTTTACCGACGTCGCCGAGCGCTTTGCCACCGCAGCGCGTACCTATTTCGATGCTGCCAATGCCGATGCGTCGGCACCCGCGCCGGCGGACGCCGCGCGCATTTTTACCGACTCTCTGCGCGAGATGTTCGCCGACTTTCAGCCGTGGAATTTGGGGGTTGGCGCCGGTACCGGACCTGGCAGCGTGCCGCCGGGATTCACACCGAACTCCCCTGCGCTCGGCGCGACCCGTGAGCATCAGCAGCGCTGGGAGCGTATTGCGGACGCATCGCGGCGCATCGAGGAGGCGCAGCGTCGGCTGCAACGCATCGGATCCGACGCGCTGCGCGAAGCTGCCGCAACCTTTGCCTCTCGGCTCGGAGCGTCGCGTCCTCCCGTGGAGAACCCGGAGGCGCTGCATAAACTCTACGGCTCTTGGATCGACTGTGCGGAAGATGCCTATGGTCGCGCAGCTCACAGTGAACCTTTCTGCGGCGCGCTTGCGGAGTGCGTGAACGCGAGCAGTGAATGGCGCCGAGAATTGCAGGCGAGCATCGAGCACTCGGCCAAGCTCCTCGACCTCCCCACGCGCAGCGAAGTCAATACGCTGACGCAGCGCGTGAAATCCCTAGAGGAGGATGTGCGTGCCTTGCGAAGGGTTCGCAAGACCCGGCCCGCGCGCCGCAAGGCGAAACCATGAGAGCCACAAACCTCTACGCGGCGCTCGCGGCGGCGAAACATTGCGCGGCCGGTTGCTCCCTGAAACATGCCGTGTGGCAATCAGGTAAGGTCAAACTCTATCGTTACCAGCCGATCGCGCGGCCGGCGGCGGCGGCGCCGTTGCTGATTGTGTACGCGCTCGTCAACCGACCGTACATGATGGATCTGCAGGAGGATCGTTCTTTGATTCGGGGCCTTTTGGCCGAAGGCCTGGACGTTTATCTCATCGACTGGGGTTATCCCGATGGAGCCGACCGGTTCACGACGCTGGCCGACTACATCAACGATCATGTCGCCGGCTGCGTGGAGCATATATTGAAGGCGCATCGCCTGGATGCTCTCAATGTGCTCGGGGTTTGTCAGGGCGGCGTATTGAGTTTGTGCTTCTCTGCGTTGTATTCGCAGCGCGTCAAAAACCTCATCACCATGGTTACGCCCGTTGACTTCCACACCCCCGCCGACCTGCTGTCGAAGTGGGTCCGGAAGATTGATGTTGCCGCCTGGGTAGGCGATGGCAATGTTTCAGGCGACACCCTGAATCAATTGTTTTTGTCGCTGATGCCATTTCGGCTGACGCAACAGAAGTACGTTGATCTGATGGCAGGAAGCCCGGATCGGGCGCGCGTAGAGAATTTCATGCGTGTCGAGCAATGGATCTTCGACAGCCCGGACCAGGCGGGCGCAGCTTTCCGAGAATTCGTGACGTGGTTTTATCAGGAGAACCGCCTGATGCACAACCGGCTCGAGATCTCAGGTTGCAAGGTAGATCTGCGCACTCTACGCATACCGATATTAAACCTGATCGGGAAGCGCGATCATTTGGTGCCGCCCGACGCGTCCCTCGCGCTACAAAAACTGGTAGGAAGCAAAGACTATACCGCGCTCGAGCTCGATTTGGGACACATTGGGATGTACATCAGCGCACGAGCGCAACACGAAGTACCGGCCGCGATTGCCAAATGGCTCGCGGAGCGCCGACGTAAATGACCCGGCACAGACCCTGTCGTTTCGATCAGTTTTTGCTCTCGAACTTAAATGAGACGCTGATGCGCGATCGATAGGCTTCGACTTTCCCATTCTTGAGCTGCACATCGAGCTTTACAACTTCCGCAACCCTCAGGTCTCTTAAGGTCTTGCCTGCACGGTGGATCGCTGCAGCCGTTGCTTTCTCCCAAGACTCGGAGCTGGTTCCGACGAGTTCGATCACTTTGTAAACGTTTTCGGCCATGATCATTTTCTCCCCGCTTTTTTGGACGTTAAGGCTCGAACGCCGCCGCCGCGCCGGCCTAGAGTATAACCCCTCGAGCATAACAACGCGGTCCGAAGGGAGCACTTGACGTCAACCTACAGAGGCCCTGGGCACGGCCGGCATCCGCCCGAATTTCCCCCTCTGGAAATCATCCATCGCCGTTTCGATCTCCTGCCGCGAGTTCATCACGAATGGCCCGTAGCCCACGATGGGTTCGGGAATCGGCACGCCGCTCAGCAGCAACAGCTTCGTGTCGGCGCCGGCATCGATGTGCACTTCATTGCCGGCACGATCCAGCACCAAGAGCTCGGCGTCGCCCAACCGCCGCGAGCCGTTGACGATAATCGAGCCGCGCAATACGGCGATCGCCGCGACATGACCCTCCGGCACGGACAGCGACGTCTTGTGTCCTGCCTGCACCCGCACGTCCCACACGTTGAGCGGACTGAACGTGGTGGCCGGACCGCCGTGACTGTCAAAGCTGCCGGCGATGACGCGAACGCTGCCGGCGCCTTCAGCGAGATCCACTTGCGGAATATTCGCCTTGAGGATGGTTTGATATCGGGGCGCGGACATTTTGTATTCCGCCGGCAGGTTGACCCAGA
>PMMB01000097.1 GCA_003165495.1 Gammaproteobacteria bacterium
CGCGCGACCATCGTATTGGGCGCACCCTCACTCGATAACAACAGGCTTTGGATCGCGGTGAGCAGCTCCGCATCTTTGCCCGCCGACGCGACCGGGACAATCTTCATCGTGCCCCGATCCGCGATGCATATCAATGACATGCGGAATCCGCCTTGCTCGACCGCGATGCGGCACGCCTCCTTGAAGAGTTCGTCCCGGTTGCGCACGCGCACGATCAGCGTATTGATGCCGCTCAGCACGGCGTACACGCGATTCAGTCGCCCGATTTTGTTTTCAGACTCTTTTCGATCGGTGATGTCACGGAAAGCCACCACCGCTCCGGTTATCTCATTGCGCTCATCGCGGATGGGAGCGGTGGTGTATTCGACGGGAAAGCTGGTTCCATCCTTGCGCCAAAACACCTCATCCCCGACTGTGCGTGTTACGCCATCGTGTAAGGCGGCGTGAATGGCGCATTGTTCGACCGGAAAAGGGGTGCCGTCCTTGCGCGAGTGATGCATCGCCTCGTGGGCGAGTTTGCCGGAAAGCTCTTCGACCGTATATCCGAGTAATTTTGCGGCAACCGAATTCTCGAAAATGATCCGTCCCTCCGTATCGATCCCATGGATGCCTTCCCCGACCGATTCCAGAATCAGCTCGCTCCGACGCCTCAGTTGCAACAGGGATTGCTCGGCCTGTTTGCGTTCAGTGAGATCTCGGATGAAGGAGCTGAATATCCATCCTCCGCCATGTCTAATCGGAGAGACTGTCAGCTCTATGGGGAATTCGTGTCCATCGCGATGGATCGCCGAAAGCTCTATTCGTCGGTTGACGATCGGACCATCACCTGTTTCGAGAAATTTGCGCAAGCCTTGCTTGTGCGCCTCACGATACCTAGCCGGGACAATCGTTTCGGCCAAGGAATTGCCAATGACGTCTTCCCGGGCCCAGCCGAAGGTAATGGCCGCTTGTAAATTCCAGTCGGTAATGCAGCCCGTGGCATCCATTACCACTGCCGCGTCGAGCGCGGATTCGACAATCAACCGCGCTCGTTCTTGATGTTGCAGCAGCGAGTCCTGATTACGTTTCAGCTCGGTGATATCTTCGCCGATACTCGCCGTTCCAATTACGTTACCGGCTTTGGATCGCAACAAAGAATTCTTCCAACGAATGAGCCGGCATTCGCCAGAACGCGTCAGAATCTCATTCTCATGATGCCTCGCGAGGGGCTCCTCAATGAGAATGCTCGCAAAGAGTTTCCTCAAGTCCTCAACGTTTGGGGGTATGAAAAGTTCGAACCAGTCCTGCCCGATCACGTCCGAGCGCTCCCACCCAGTCAAATGCAGAAGGTAATCATTGCAATAGGTGACACGGGCGCCTGTGTCGAGGGTCACGCAGATAATCTTGGCGTCGCCAAACAGATCGCGGAAGTCCACGCAGCCTGATGATCGTTGCGAACCTCGCGTGAGCGTCCCGACGAACGATGGATTGCCAGCGGTCCACGAGGACGATGCGGGTGTTTTGCCGACAATCGATGACATAGTGAGAGCTCTCGCACGTGCGGCAACCAGAGAAGGGGAAAATTGTCTGGAAAATGGGACGGATGCAATATGACATACAAGTCCGCGATAAAGCGCGACCGACCCGACAACTGGGGCGGGTCCCGTGCGTGAGAGAAAACGATCGGGGAGTCAAACTGCACTATTAATATAGGGAAAGTCGCATCTTGCACTAGGGATTTCCAGCAATGAATAGCTATGGGTGCAAAGCGGCGCCACGATTTGACCAGTTTCCGGCATCCAACATTGACCATAGGCGGGTGCAGCAGCCTTCAGATCCTTATCAAGGAATTCCGGCGTGGGCCCGGTCAGCGTTCGGCGCCGAGGTGGCCAAAATCCCGGTCAAGCTTCGACGCCTGTTTACAATTAGGTGTCGTTGTCGCGCGCGTGGCCGGCGTGGCTTTCAGCGGCTTTTTCGTCGTTTTGAATTGGAGCCTGCATCTTTTGGCCGATGGCTCAGACGGCAGGACGGCAGCGGACGTTCCTGGCGCTCAGGGTGGGGAGCTCCACACGAACAGACCGAACAAAATTGCGGATGTCGTCGAGAATTCCCGCGCGCGTGCTTTGGACCCTTCAATGCAATCGGCGAGGATCTCGCGAAGGTGTTCGACATCAAGCGGCGGCTCACCGCGACGACTCGACTGGACATTTCCAAACGACATTGGATACTGGTCCGCTTTGGTGCGTCGGACAGAGATGGGAAATTCGATAATACACCGTCGGGGATGGGGTGATTGACTTTTCCCTGCCCTCTTCACGACATAAATTGCTGAAATAAACGACAGAGAATGTTGATGTCGACAGACGGCGTCACCGGCCGGATCATCGACTTACTCCGGCGGCAGCAGTTGATGCCCTGACGCACAAATCGAAATTGGTTGGCCAAGATCAATTGCTTGTGGCCGGCGCGAATCTTCCCGCGATAATCAACCAGCGCGGAGATTTTAGGACGTGATTAAAAGTCAAAATGACACCATCTTGTGACATCCACATCGGCCACCATAACCGAGTCACGATCGCAGGAACATCACCCAGATGCGTGCCATCGCACTCACGCTGTGGGCTGTGGCTCCGTAATCGGTGGGACCAGGGGAAGCCGAATGCGGATACGGGTCCCATGCCCCCGTTTCGAATCGACCGCCAATTCGCCGCCGAGAATCTGTACGCGCTCCTTCATCCCCGACAAACCGACATGGCCGCCACTGGCGGCCTGGTCGAGAGTTTTTGTTGCGTCGAACCCCACGCCGTCATCGCGAACCGCCAGCTCCAAGGTGCTATCAGTCTGGTTCAACTCGATCCAGACGTGCTGCGCTCGTGCGTGGCGCATCACGTTGGTCAGACTCTCCTGAATGGCACGGAAGCAGGCAATCGCGAGATTGCTGGGTACATCGTTCAGGTGTCCCACAACCTGAATCGCTATGCCTGTGCCCTGCTCGTGTTGTTCCGCAAGCCACCTCAAGGTCGGCTCCAAACCGGCCGACTCTAGCATCGTTGGATGAAGCTCGAGCACCAAGCTACGCAATTCGGCACCGGCACGCCGTAGGAGGACAGCGCACTCGTCTAAGGACGAACGCGCGGCGTCGCCCGCCAGTTCCTTGGCCGTGTCCAAATGCAGTGTTATGGCAAACAATAGCTGTCCAAATTCGTCGTGCAATTCGCGGGACAAGTGGCGGCGCTCTTCCTCCTGAACCGCCAGCAAACGGCGAGAAAGATGTTGCAAGCGGTTGGTGGATTCGCGAAGCGCACTCTCGGCACGCACTCGCTCGGTAACATTCTCGTTGACGATGACGGCCCCCACGATCAGCCCCCCAGCGTTGCGGATGGGCGCTGCAGAGTTCTGGATTATCTTCCGCTGGCCATCATAGGTCTCGATATCGATCAACTCGTTCAAACTTGTCTTCCCCTCGGATAGCGCCTTTACTGAGGCCCACTCGGTCGGCGAAATGCTCTTGCCCGTGTCATGCCAAGAGGCCTTGGTTTGTACCCATCGTTGACGGCCCGAGACGATCGTGTCGCCCCAGATGAGCTTTGACGCCGCATTGGCGAGAACGATGTCGCCGACCCGATCGGTCACCGCAACGCCGACCGGCAGTGTGCCAAGGACCAGGCGTAGAAGTTTTTCGCGTTCCTCGACCGCCTTCAACGCGCGCTTGCGCTTGGTGCGCTTTTCGCCATCCTTGGTCACGATCTTCCCGCCAGCGAAAGTGTCATCGAGAAGACCATTAAGCCGCTGCGCGTCGCCGCGGAACCTAGCGATTTGCGAGTGGGTTCTGATCGAGACATTGGCTCTCCTTGCGCCACGCTATCAACAATGCCGGTACTGAAGCCCCTTTTCCTCCCTAACGATAAAGCCCCGTACTTCACGGGCCACACAGTGTCGCGGTCGATCGCGGCTATACGGCCCAGTAATGCGCCTGGCCGGCTGATCGATCAGGCGGCTCGACGAAGATTACGCCCAAAGTGCTCGACGACGTAACTCACTTCTGGTTCCAGGTGCACATCGAGCTCATCTGGTTCTTACGCACCGCAACACGGCTGGCGCTCTCGCGCACGGCAGCGGACGTCCCTGGCGCTCAGGGTGGGGAGCTCTACGTATACATACTCATCAGCGCTGAGCTGATCGGGGTCGTGTACTACCGAGCACTCGAAGTGGCCACGGATTGCCAGCGCCTGATGGTGCTCTGCCGTGGCCTCGTGTCCGATGAGCTCGCCCACGTTGGAGTCGAATCGCAGCTGCTACTCGCGCTGCGAGCGGGCCGGGCCGCTCCGGTGCAGGCCCTGACGCGCATGGCTTCATCGAGCATTCTTCGCGGGATCTTTCACGAAAGACGTCTTGCGCCGAACACCGCAGGTGGTCCCCCAGTGGATCGCGGGTGGAAGCGTGCGCGGTCGGCACGATTAAGAGACACCGGCTCAGTCCTTGTTTCTCGGTAGACGAATGTCTCATAAGACAGATCAGCTCAGATCCATTGACTATGGATTCCTATACTTTTGATTCTACAGCGCTCAGTTGGGTGTCCGGTATTCGGTCCCCTGATTGATGTGACGTAGGTCCTCTATTGGCCGCCTGCCGCCCGATGACTGAAGATTGCTGACGAACTGGCGCTTTCGACCCGCCAGTAATGAATGGCTGTTTCCTGTTCAACGCATTGACCATCGTGCGAGCGGTAGTTGTCGATTGCGGCTCCGCCGCCTTCGCTTCTCGTACTTGTCCGCAAACGGATGACTTGGTTTCGCTTTGCACTGGAAACGGGAGCGGCTCACCGCGCAATAGATGATCGAGCCACAGCACAGCAACCTGCGAGCCCAACGATTCATGTCGTCCGTTGACATCCAAGGACAGCCGAAATTTCGCGTGACTTTACGGCGTTGAAACTGGAACCGTAAGCAGGTAGCCGCGAAAAACTCTAGTAAAATCAGTGGTCGGGGTGACAGGATTNNTACCAGTCTGAGCTACACCCCGGATATCAAACTCTCACGCCGAATCCGGTTTCGTTGGCGAGCAGCGCCTCCGGAGTGTCACGAATCGGAGACGCGGTAGTGTACGGGGTTGGTGGGCAACCAGGCAATAATAAGTGGTCAACCGAACCTCCTTGGGATCACCCTCGTCCGATAAAAGGCATCTTTGTCGCCATCACAGTTAGGAATTGGATGTTCGCGTCCAATGGCAGACTCGCCATGTGCACAACCGTTGCCGCGACGTGACCGACATCTATCGTCGGTTCCGGCGCGATGTTTCCGTCAGCCTGCAGCGAACCGGCCGCGATACCAGCGGTCATGCTCGTGGCCGCATTACCGATGTCAATCTGCCCGCAGGCGATGTCATGTGCACGCCCCTCGAGCGACAGGGCCCGAGTGAGCCCAGTGATCGCGTGTTTGGATACCGTGTAGGGTGCGGAATGTGGGCGCGGTACATGCGCCGAAAGCGAGCCGTTGTTGATAATTCTGCCGCCCCTGGGGGTTTGTGCGGCCATGCGTCGAAAGGCCTCGCGCGCGCAGAGAAATGCGCCGGTCACGTTGACCGCGATCACCGAAGTCCAGTCATCGAGACTAACGTCAGACACGGCGGAGGGAGTCGTCGCCGTGCCGGCATTGTTGAACAAAAGGTCGATTCGGCCAAACCGAGCCACGGCCTGGTCAAATAATGCGCAAACGGAATACTCATCCCTGACATCGGTCGCAATCCCGAGAAAGTCGTCTGGCCGTTCCGCGCAAACGGCCGCCAGCGCGCCCATACGGCGCCCGGCGATGACGACACACCACCCAGCTCGCCCGAGCGCCAACGCGACCGCGCGACCCACCCCGCTGCCGCCACCCGTCACGATCGCTACTCCACTCATTGGCGTGTCCCGTCTGTGTTGAGCTGAAATAATAAACTCGAACGGTATCTCGTGTGCGATGCGTAGAACCTATGCAGCCTTGACGCGTGACCGCCGGTGCATCGCGAACGCGAACGCGACCGCGATAAACGGAAGGAACACGACTTCTTCCGCCTTTCGCACTATCAAGGCACCCGAAAGGAGAGCGCCAAACAGATAAGAAACCACTATCGCGCTTTGAATTTTCACATCCTTTAAGCCCGCGACATTCCCGTTGGCAATTGAATCGGCAATCGTTCCAACCAACTTCGTGAGCGTCGTCGTAAACACAATGGTTATTAAACTCATGGTTTGACCGATGACGGATTGCAGTCCCATGGCAACGGCAAGCAGTAAAATCTGCAGGTGATCTGAGGGTGCGTGTGCAATATGCGGGGTCAACATCGCGTAAAGGGCGAAAAACAACAGCAAACCGGTTTCGCTGGCGATCAATAGAGTGAGCGCTTGTTCCTGCGCCCGGCCGCGGCGCTGAAGAACCCCGCCGGCGCAACCAACGGCGAATCCGACTAGCGCAACGACCGAGCCCATGGCGGACTGTGAATCGCTCTGCGCGACGTAGTACGCGAGCAACGCGAAATTGCCGGTCATCGCCGACGCGAACACGCCGCCCAGAGTAGCGAAGCTTATGATGTCTACTGAGCCTGCCGCGAAAGCGGTGAGCAGGAGAATCAATTCATTGTGGGTAAGTTTGATTTCATCCGGCATGATTTTCCTGCCAAGACTACAACAAGCGGGCGCGTTCCGGCTCGATAGTAGTGTCAAGTCCTACGGCGCATCGACTTCGTATCCCTTTGCGCGAAGTTCATCGAGCAGGCCGCCGGGTTCGAGCAACATGTCCATATTCACCACGGCAACGGTCACTCCCCCATTTTGCATATACTTCTCGATAGCATCGAGCCACGTTCGTCGGATGCGAGTAATGAGATCCGCCGCGCCGACCCCGGCATCGAGCGCCGCGCGGCAGGCATCGACCTCCGCGGGTTCACGCAGCTTCTCAATGCGTTCGACATTACCGCTAGCCCACGCCTGAGCGCGGTCGACCAGACGCGGCAGATCGCTTTCAATAGTCACCAGCGACGCAGCGACGCAGGTGTACTCCGTTGCCGCCGGAAGCGTCTTCAGCGCCTCCATGACGTCGCCGACGCCCGCGATCTTGAGTTCCTCGACTCGAACGTGGTGCTTTTTCGCGAGGGTGCGCATCGCAGCGCCTAAATCCAAGCGCGTGGATAGTCCCACTTGATGGAATGCGGCCTGTTGCAAGAATGCTGCCGCAATGAGGGGGCGAAATCGCTCCCACTTATCCTGATCCTCGGTGTACTTGGATCGTTGCGCCGCAAAGCGAGCGTGTAAATCCGCCGGCAGGATATCTTTAAGTCGCTTTCCGCCGCGAACCATTAAAACGCTGCGCTCTGTAATCAAGAGCCACAATATCCGCGCGATTCCTATCTCGAACGGCTTTTGCACCAGCACTTGATTCGCGCTGTCCAGCACTTGCTCCACCTGTTTTGAGCGCCAAGTGATACCTTTGGGCAGCGGCGACATGCTGCCCAAGATCCACAGCTGCGCGCCGCCGCGATGCACGTGCCACATGCCGGGCCCCGCGCGTTCGCCGGTCACCACAAGTTCGTCCAGCACTTGCGGCGCCTGATCGGAGCGGCATGCGATCGACAAAAACAATCCGGTGAGCAGGCTTGCTCCAATGAACGTCGCTGTCGGCGTGCGCATATCCTAAATGTCCAAGGCCATTTCGGCTCTTCCGAACGCGCCGCGCCGCCAAGAGCCCAGCCACCCCAATCCTGCGGCGGTCGCCGCAAGTGGAGTATATTCCGCCGACAGCCAACCGCCGTACCCTCCTGCATTCAGCACCCTGAGCGCCATTTCGAATCTCAAGCCGCCGGTCCCCGGTTCATGCCGATCCGGCGCATCGGCGAACTGAACATGGCGTACGAGCGGCAGCCATTGCTTCAGTTCTGCCGCCGGGTCCAATCCCATGCGCGCGACGTGGTATAGGTCGAACTGCAACGCCACGCGTTGCCGGCAACGATCAAGAATCGATTGCGCGTCGGCCAGAGTACCGACCAGGTAATTCGGAACGTCATGGGCATTCAGAGCTTCGACCAGCACACTAACGCCATGTGGCGCAAGCACATCGGCCGCCAATAAGAGATTCTCAGCGTACGTGTGACAGCAGCGTTCGCGCTCGTCGGTTGAGTTGATCTGCCCCGCCAGTACGTGCACGAAACGTACCTTGAGCGCCTGGGCATATTCCACGATCTGCGCCAATTGCGCGCGAAATGACTCGCGCATTTCCGGCCGCCCGGCCAGTCCGACGGGATGCTCGCGTGACACGGGGGCATTGATTAGAACGACGGGCATGCCCGCGGCCTCTGCGGCTCGCGCAAGTTGCTCGGGCGATTCAGCGTAGGGAAACTGCATCTCGACCCCATCGAACCCCGCCGCGCCCGCCGCCCGAAAGCGATCGAGCATCGCGAACTCGCGAAACAGCATACTGATGTTGGCGGCGATTTTAGGCATCCATGGCAAGTCCACAGCTAGCGACGGTCCTTGACGCGGGCCGCCTTGCCCGCTGAGCGCGGTAGCGAGCCGCTCTCGGCCACCCGAATCTCCGCGGATATTCCAATATTGTCCTTTAATTTCGTCGCGAGCAGCAGCGCTTCGGCTTGATGCGCGTTCCCGCTCAGTTCAGGGCGGCCTTCCACGACTATTAACATTTCGTCCATGCGATTCGGGCGGGTCACGTAGATCTCGTAGTGGGGTGCCAGTCCCTGACATTGCAGGATCAGCTCTTCGATTTGCGACGGGAAGACATTCACGCCGCGAACTATCAACATATCGTCGGTGCGGCCGCTTATTTTTGCCATTCGCCGCATGGCCGTCACGGATCCCGGAAGCAGTCGAGTCAGATCGCGCGTGCGATAGCGAATCACCGGCATGGCTTCTTTGGTGAGCGAGGTGAAAACCAATTCACCTTGCTCGCCGTCCGCAACCACGTGGCCGCTCGTCGGGTCCACGATCTCGGCAATGAAGTGATCCTCCCAGATCGTCGGTCCGTCCTTGGTGAGAGCAAATTCCTGGGCGACGCCGGGTCCCATGATCTCCGACAGACCGTAGATGTCGCAGGCGTCGATGTTAAACGCGGATTCTATTTCTGCGCGCATGCCTTCGCCCCAAGGTTCTGCGCCGAATATACCGACGCGCAGCGATGTCGATCGCGCGTCGTACCCCAAGCGCCTGAACTCATCGAGGATGGCAAGCATGTAACTCGGCGTCACCATGATTATGTCGGGAGCGAGATCGCGAATGAATTGCACTTGTTTTTCCGTCTGGCCGCCGGACATCGGTATCACCATACACCCGGCCGCCTCCGCGCCATAATGCGCGCCTAGTCCGCCGGTGAACAAACCGTAGCCGTAAGCGACATGCACCTTCATGCCGGCACGGCCGCCGGCTGCCCGAATCGATCGCGCGACGAGATTGCCCCAGGTGGCGAGATCGTTCCTTGTATAGCCGACGACGGTGGACTTGCCGGTGGTGCCGGAGGACGCGTGAATACGCGCGACTTGTTCCATGGGTACCGAGAAAAAGCCGAAGGGATACGCTTCTCGCAAATCCGCCTTGGTCGTGAATGGGAAGAGGGCTAAATCGGCGAGCGAGCGTAGGTCATTGGGATGGACCCCCGCCGCGTCGAATTTTCTCGTGTAATTGGGATTGTTCGCATAGGCGTGCTGCAGCGTCGACCGTAGGCGCTTGAGCTGCAGGGACTCGAGCTCGCCTCGATTGGCGCCCAGAATCGGCTCCATGGCTACTAGCTCTTGGATATCGTGCGAACTCATCGTTGCGTAACCCTCCCTACGCGACTATTCAGGTTTGTCGCGATCGAACGCAGGAGGGCGCTTCTCGCGCGCGGCGGCCAACCCCTCGCGCACATCTGCCAACTTGAAACCCAAAAATTCCAGTGCGAGCGAAGTGTCGAAACTGGGGCCGGCCAATCGCAGCCAGTTGTTAAGCGCGTGCTTGGTCCAGCGGATCGCAGTGGTGCTGCCGGCAGCCAGAGTGCGCGCCACGTCGAACGCACTTTCGAGAACCTGTGCATCGGGCACCGCCAAGGCGATGAGGCCTATTCGCTCGGCTTCGGCGCCCGACAAGGGTTTATTCGTCAACAGATGGTATCGCGCCTTCGCGAGACCGCAGAGCAGAGGCCAGATGATGACGGCATGATCGCCCGCCGCCAGCCCAAGCCGGGTATGGCCATCGAGAATGCGTGCATTGTCGGCGGCGATTGACACATCCGCCAATAACGCGATGGCGAGGCCCGCTCCCACCGCGCTGCCGCGAATCGCCGATACCACCGGCTTGGAACAATTGATCAGGTTGTAGACGAGATCGCTTGCTTCTTTCCAGACGCGGATCAAGGTCGCTTCATCTTCGATCATGCGATCGATCATGTCGAAATCGCCACCGGAGGAAAAATTCGAACCCTCTCCGCGGACGACGACCACGCGCACGGCATCATCGGTATCGATGGTACGCCACACCAGGGCGAGATCGCGGTGCATGGCTTCGGTCGCAGCGTTCAAGCGACCCTTATTCGCCATGACGAGCTCGAGTATTCCCTCCTCGCGCGCGAGGAATTGCAGACTTGCAAAATCTCCCGCATAGCGGGCAACGTCTATCGGCATGGCTAGCTTCCTTTCGAATCGGGAACCGCGTAAATGCTGACCAGGGTGAGCACGTTGTAGGAGGCCACCGTCTCTTGATTCTGGTTGGTGATTTCCGTGTCCCAGGCGACTTCGCCCCAGCCCTTATCGGCGCGCAGACTTTTACTAGCACAGGTGAGGCGTACCTTGATTCTATCCCCGGGCTTCACCGGTTTCACGAATCGAAGCTCATCGATGCCGTAGTTGCCAAGCACGGGGCCATAGTCCGGATCAACGAAGAGTCCCGCCGCCGCTGAGATGAGGAAATAGCCGTGGGCAACGCGGCCACCGAACAAGGGGTTGCGGGCCGCGTCGGTCTCGCTCATGTGGGCGTAAAAGGTGTCGCCCGACAACGCCGCGAATTGTTCGATATCTGCAATGGTGACTTCGCGGTCTGTTGATTTCAGCGTATCGCCCAATTCCAGATCGTTGAAAGGAATGCGGAACGGATGTCTGCCGGGCTCGCGTAGCCGGCTGCCCCGCGCCCAGCGACCACTGGTCGCGGTTATGGTGTCGGGAGAACCCTGCACAGCGGTGCGTTGCATATAGTGCAGGATCCCGCGAATACCGCCCATCTCTTCACCGCCGCCGGCGCGACCCGGACCACCGTGGATCAGCGGAGCGAGCGGCGAGCCATGGCCGGTGGACTCTTTCGCGCAAGTACGATTCACGACCAGGATGCGGCCATGGTATGGCGCAAGTCCAAGGACGATTTGGCTGGCGAGGGAATCATCGGCACAGAATACCGAAGCCGCCAAACTGCCCTCGCCGCGCCGGGCGAGCGCGATCGCGTCGGCGGTGTCGCGGTACGGCAGNNGGCGGATCGCGAGAAAGCAGCAGGAGCGGCGGCACAAACGCGCCGCGCGTGCGGTCGGCGCCCGCCACCTCAAACTGATCCAAGTTACCAGCGACCAGGTCGGCCTCATGACGTAGTGCAGCCACACGCGTCAGCACTTGGGTTCGCTGTTCCTGACTCACTAAGGGGCCCATGCGCACGCCTTCTGCGCGCGGATCGCCCACGATGATCTTTTGCAGCGCCGTTTGCAATGCGGCGACCACATCGCCCGCCACTGCGGCCGGCACCAGCGCCTTGCGGATGGCCGTGCACTTCTGCCCTGCTTTGACGGTCATTTCGCGAACGACTTCTTTAACGAACAAATCAAACTCCGGGGTGCCCGGTGCGGCGTCCAGAGCAAGAATGCTGGAGTTCAACGAATCGGTTTCCGCGATGAAAGGTACGGCATGTCGAATGATGGCGGGATGCACGCGTAAGTAAGCCGCCGTCTGCGCCGACCCCGTGAACGAGACGGTGTCCTGGCAATTGAGATTGTCGAATAAATTCCCTAGGCCTCCGCACACCAGTTGCAGCGCACCCTCGGGCAGGATCTTGGATTCGATAATTCGGCGTACGACGCGTTCCGTTAAGTAAGCCGTGACGGTCGCGGGTTTCACGATGGCCGGCATGCCGGCCAATAGCGTGGGCGCCAGCTTTTCGAGCATTCCCCAGACGGGGAAATTGAACGCATTGATGTGCACCGCCGCGCCTTCACGCGAGACGTAGATGTGCTGCCCGACAAAGGTACCGGCCTTCGACAGACCTTCGACGTCGCCATCGATGTGGATACGCGCGTTCTGGAGCTCTCGGGAGGCTTTCCCGGCGAAGACAAAAACCGTACCGATGCCTCCATCGATGTCGATCAGGGAGTCGTTCATTGTCGCGCCGGTGTGGTAGGAGAGCGCATAAAACTCTTCCTTGAGTTCTGCGAGACGTTTGGCGACCACCTTTAAAAGACCGGCCCGCTCGTGAAATGTCATTGCGCGCAGTTCGGGTCCGCCCACCTCGCGGGCGTGGGCGAGGACGGCGGCGAAGTCGACGCCGGCGGAGGATGCGTGAGCGATGACTTCGCCCGTGGTGGCATCGCGCATCGCAACTCCGTTATCCCGGCCGCCTTGCCAGGCGCCGCAAACATAGCTCTGCAAGTTCATACGGGTAGGTCCTCGGGGTCACGCCGATTGGGTTGGTCCGCGCAAGCGTGAACAACGGCCACGGAACTGCGCAAGTACCTGTCGGTTGGAGTCAGTCACAGCCACGTCATAGATTCCATGACGCGCGCTGCGCGACACTTCGGTGGCCGTGGCGGTCACGCGCTCGCCGCGCGGCGTCGGTGCGAGAAAATCTATACTGGCCCCCGCCGCCACCATCGGATCGCCGTAGGAATTGCACGCGAAGGCGAAAGCGCTGTCCGCGAACGCGAAAACGATGCCGCCGTGACACATGCCATAGCCATTGACCATGTCGGGTCGCACGGTCATGGCGATTTGGACTCGCCCGGGAGCGGCGTCGATGATTTCGATGCCGAGCGACTGCGAAGCAAAGTCGGCGAGGAACAGCGACTGAACCGCCGCGCGGGCGCGATGCACTGCGTCGTCCGCTGCTGAGGTGGTCTCGTGTGACATGCTCAACGGCCTGTGAAGCGGGGCGTCCGCTTCTCGCCGAATGCGGCAACGCCCTCCGCGTAGTCGGTAGAACGGCCGAGCTCGCGCTGGGCATCGCGCTCGATGTCGAGCTGCTCGGCGAGCGAGTGTTGCCAACTGCCGCGAATCGCGGCCTTGGTCCAGGCAAGGCCGCGTGTCGGCCCCACGGATAATTGCTGTGCCAGCACATCGACGGTCGACCCGAGCTCAGCATCCGGAACGCACTGCCAGATCATTCCCCAGGCCGCTGCCTGTTCCGCCGGAAGTTTGCTGCCCAGTAAGGTCAAGCCCAGCGCCCGTGCATTGCCGACGAGGCGCGGCAAGGTCCACGTCCCGCCCGAATCGGGAAGCAGTCCGAGCTTCGAAAACGCTTGCACGAAACTGGCGGAACGCGCGGCAATGACGAGATCACAGGCGAGCGCGATATTGGCGCCCGCGCCCGCCGCCACGCCGTTGACCGCGGCGATCACGGGCATCGGTAGAGTGTGTAACGCGAGCACCAAGGGCTTGTAGTACTTGTCGATCGACTCGCCAAGGTCGACGCCTTGAGAGCCGGGAGCCACCGCGCGATCGCCGAGATCCTGGCCGGCACAGAAGCCGCGACCGGCGCCGGTCAGGACCAGAACACGGGCGCCGCTGGCGGGCAACCGCGCCAGCGCGAGCCGTACCTCGCCGTGCATTTGCGTATTGAAACTGTTGAGCTTGTCCGGTCGATTCAAGGTCAGACGAGCGATTCCGTTGTCGACACTGAACAAAATGGTGTCGTATGCCATATACGTCCCCAGGACTTAAGGTGCGTCGTCTATTTATGATCGTAGCTAATTTCAAGCGTCGCAGTCGTCGGTCGAGCCTGACAACACAGCACAAATCCCGCGTCGGTTTCCCAGGGCTCTAGGGCAATATTGTGCGTCATCACCGCGGCGCCGTCCGTGATTCTCGCGCGGCACGTCGCGCAGATGCCCGATCGGCAGGAAAACGGCAGTTCAAGGCCCGCTCGTTCCGCGGCTTCGAGCACGGACGCGTCGCTGGGCGCCATCGGGAAGCTGCGGCGTCGGCCATCCATGACAAGGGAAATGGTGGCCAGTACTTCTTGGGGAACGGGCGCGATGTCGTTCTCTTTGGTGACACTCAGGGCCGGTCGCGGCGTACCGGCGGCAAAGCGCTCGAATCGAATCGGAGCATTGCCGTTCAATGCCTTGATGGCATTGCGAACCTCGTCCACCATGTCGCCCGGACCACAAATCAAGTACTCGTCCGCGGTCGACACCTCGACCATATGACGCGCAAGCTCGCGGACTTTGTGGCCATCGATTCGGCCATTGAGCCATTCGGTTTGGTGTGGTTCGCGGCTCATCACGAAATGCACAGAAAAGCGGTCGATGTAGCGATTCTTGAGCGCGAGCGTCTCTTCCAGAAACATCGTTCGTGAAATGCTGCGGTTGCCGTAGATCAGGGTGAAGCGACTGCGTGGTTCGCGAGCGAGAATATCCGTGGCGAGAGACAGAATGGGTGTGATGCCGCTGCCCGCTGCGAAGGCCACATACGAATGTTCACGTTCGGCGGCGATTGCGGTACGGAATCGCCCCATCGGCGTACCGACGTCGAGCAGCTCGCCGGGACGCAAATTCGAAGCGAGCTCGCCGGACATTCGGCCGCCCAATTGGAGTCGGATACCCAATTTGAGCGCGCCGCCCCCCGGAGCCGTCACGATGGAGTAGGTCCGGCGCTCCTCGCGCGCCTCGATCATGCGTCGCACGGTGACATACTGTCCCGCGTGGAAGGCAAAGGCGTCACGCAGCGCGGCGGGAATTTCCACCGTCACGCAGGTGGCATCTTCGGCGACGCGTTCGACGGCGGTGACTTTTAAGGGATGAAAATTCAGCATGCGCGAATATCAGATGGATTGGGTCAGATGCATTTGAAGTATTCGAAAGGTTCGAGACAGCCGCGGCAGCGATGCAGTGCCTTGCACGGCGTTGAACCGAATTCGCTGATGCATTCGGTGTCGGTCGACTGACAGCGGGGACAGGCCACGGGTCTGTCCTGACGCAAAATATCCCGCATGGATGAGGCGGATTGCTGCGGCGGCACGATGCCGTAGATCTCGAGCTTGCGCCGACCTTCGGCGGTGATCCAATCACTGCTCCAGGCCGGCGACAAAACGCTGGTCACGACAAAGGCGCCGACTCCCGCGTTTCTGAGTGCACCCTCTACGGAGCGTCGAATCACTTCGGTGGCCGGGCAGCCGATGTAGGTCGGAGAGAGCCCCACTTCGAGCACGCCGTCGGACTGTGGTTTGACGGAGCGAATCAAGCCGAGATCGACGATGCTCAATGTCGGGATTTCAGGATCTTCGACGGATTCGAGGGCGCTCCATGCCAGCGACAGACGTCGATCCGAGTTCACCAGCGTGCTCCCGGATAGGTTCGCTGCAGGTGTTGCATCTCGGCGAGAATGTAGCCGAGATGTTCGCTGTGTTGACCGCGCTTGCCATGCCAAGAATGCGGGCGATCTCTGGGACGCTTCAGCGTCGCCTCGGCAAGTATCTCGTCGATACGCCGGACCCAAGCCACTTGAACGTCGGACAATCGAGGAGCCACGCCGTGATCAGCCATCGTCCGATCCAACTCATCCTCGGCGAACAGCTCTACCGTATAAGGCCAGAGAGTCTCCAGGGCCGACTGAACTCGCGCGTGACTGTCCTCGGTACCGTCGCCGAGGCGCACCAGCCAGCCGCTGCTGTAGCGCAGGTGATAGCGAATTTCCTTGACTGATTTCGCCGCAATCGCGGCCAAGCGTTCGTCCGTGGACGTTGCCATGCGCTCGTACAATTCCAATTGGAAGGCATCGATCAGTACTTGGCGCACAATGGTCTGGCCGAAGTCGCCGTTCGGCTGTTCCACCAATATCGCGTTCAAGTATTCGCCATGCTCGCGCAGAAAGGCGATTTCGTCCTCACCGCGACCCCGGCCTTCGACCTCGCCGGCATAGGTCAGTAACAGCCGCGCCTGGCCAATCAAGTCGAGCGCGATATTGGCTAAGCCCAAATCCTCTTCGAGCGCGGGAGCATGGCCGACCCATTCGCCGAGCCTTTGCCCGAGCACCAAGCTCAAATCACCCAGGCGTAGCGCATAGCGGAACAGGGCCTGCGCATCGACCCTGTCTAGGGTCGCGCTCACAGCGTCTTGACCTCGTCGGGAATCTCATAAAAAGTAGGATGACGGTAGATCTTGTCACGAGCGGGCTCGAACAAGGAGTCGGTCTCTGCCGGGTCGGAAGCCGTGATGTCTTTGGAGGGCACCACCCAAATGCTGATGCCTTCCAGGCGGCGCGTGTACAGATCGCGCGCGTGATCGATGGCCATGCGCGCATCGGCAGCGTGCAGGCTGCCCACATGCTTATGATCGAGGCCGCCGCGTGCGCGGACGAATACTTCGTACAGAGGCCACTGGCGACTATCGTCGATCGGGGTGCTCATTGAACGGTTCTCCTAAGCGGCAAGGGTTGCGGTACGTTGGCGNNTGCGGCGCGCGGCAAGCCGTTCCGCATTGCACGGTCCATTGCCTTTCAGGACTTGATCGAATTCCGTCCAGTCGATCGGTCCGAACACATGCTGCTTCTTGGCTTCGTCCCAATGCAGCAACGGATCGGGAATGGCGAGGTCCAGGAATTTGGCCTGCGGCACCGTAAAATCAACGAACTTTTGTCGCAATTCGTCGTTCGAGAAGCGCTTGATTTTCCAGCGCTGTGACTCGCCGCTGTGTGTCGAATTGGCATCGGAAGGTCCGAACATCATGACTGCGGGCCACCACCATCGATTGAGGGCTTCCTGTGCCATGCGCTTTTGCTCCGGCGTGCCCTGCGCGAGATGCATCATCAGGTCATAGCCCTGGCGTTGATGGAAGCTCTCTTCGCGACAGACGCGCACCATGGCACGCGCGTAGGGACCGTACGAGCAGCGGCACAGCGGAATCTGATTCATGATGGCTGCGCCATCGACCAACCAGCCGATGGCGCCCACGTCCGCCCACGTCGGCGTCGGATAGTTGAAGATGCTCGAATACTTGGCCTTGCCTGACAACAGCTGGTCGACGAGTTGATCGCGGCTGACGCCCAGCGTCTCGGCCGCGCTGTAGAGATACGCGCCGTGACCTCCTTCGTCTTGCACTTTGGCGATCAGAATCGCCTTGCGCTGCAGCGTGGGCGCGCGACTGATCCAATTGCCCTCAGGCAGCATGCCGACGATTTCAGAATGCGCGTGCTGGGAAATCTGCCGAATCAAGGTGTTGCGATAGCGCGCCGGCATCCAGTCCTTGGGCTCGATCTTTTCTTCGGCGTCGACACGCGCGAGGAAACGCTGCTCGAGCGCACCCTCGTCCAGCGAGGCCACGTCTGAACCCTGCACATCCAGCGCTTGCGTGTACATACCTGCCCCCGCTAAGGAGTTAGCCAGCCGAAGGTATTGTGATACACAAAAACCCACTAATCAATATTTTCTGTGTCATAAAGGATGACCGTACTACAATCCCCAAAAATGACCGATAACGCGTCCACCGCCGCCGCCGAACTCATCGCGCGCTTTCGCCGCCAGCGGCCGCTGCGCGGCGGCTCGCTGATCGTGACCATATTCGGTGATGCCATCATGCCCCGGGGTGGCGCGGTGTCCCTCGGCAGCCTGATTGCACTGGCGGCCCCCTTTGGACTCA
>PMMB01000084.1 GCA_003165495.1 Gammaproteobacteria bacterium
CTGATCCTGCGAGGATCCTTGGCGCGCGCGATAATCGCCGGCGAACTACAAATTGCGGCGTGGTCCACGGATGACGATCGCCTACCCTCGGGCCCGCCGATGGATGGTCGCGGTGTGGGTTCGATTGACGCTCGATTCCTCACCGAGGGCGCCATTGAGACCGCGCTGCTTGACGCCATCGCGGCGGCGGGCAGCGGTGATCAGATCTGCATCGCCGTGGAAAATTTGAGCGATCGGCGGATCATCGCGGCGATGCTGCGTGCGGCGGCGCGCGGCGCACGCCTGCAAGTTCTGCTGGCTCGCAACCAGATGCCGAACCAGGCAGTGTCCGGCGAACTCCTCCGCGAAGGCGGCGGGCGCATCGAGGTGCGTTGGTACCCGAGCGGTCAGGGAGGATCGCATCCCAAGCTCCTCATGGTCCGACACCGCACCGATCTATGGATTAACTTCGGCTCGGCGAATTTCACCCGCCGCAATCTCGGTGATCTGAATCTCGCGGCAAGCGTGGAATTGCGCATGCCGGCACGGGCCGCACCGGCGCGGGCGGTGACCGGCTATTTCGCCGAGGCTTGGTTGCGCGCATCCGCTGACGCGGATTTCGTCGATCAATCGTCGGCTGCCTATTGGCGTTATCGGTTTGCGGAAGCTACCGGACTATCGAGGTTCTGAAATCTTGGCGAGAGTTTCCTCGGCATGGGCAACGATCTGCGCCAGCGCCGTGTCCGCCGCGTGCGCATAGGCGTCGACAATCGCGGTCAATCGGTTCTCCGCCGCCGCTTGCTGGGCGTTCCCTTCGAACTGACCGAGAATACGCCGGTCGCCGGAGCTGCCTATGCGAGCCAGGAAATGCACGCGCACCGTGGGCGCCGTCGACGCGGACGTGTATTCGGCTTGGAAATCCGTGACCACGATTTCCAACCAGTAGGCGCTCGCGAATACCGACGCATCTGCGCTCACCGTGCGCAAATGGGCGCGAGAGTGAAATTCTTGCACCGCGAGGTCCTGCAGCACTTCACCGAGCGGCCCGCTCCAGCGCGCGTCGGCGAAATAATCCAGCCGCCGATCCGGATACAGAACCGCGATGCGGTCCGTTTCGAGTCCAATGCGCACCTTAGGTTTGAGAACCGCCAGATCGACGGGAATTTCGCCGGCCGGCGCACCGCTCGCGGGCGATCCATCTCCGGCCGACAACACATAAATGGTGGGCGGTGCAACCTTGCTTTGGAACAGCGAGCTCGTGCAAGCCGCGAGGCAAATGACCGGAAGAACCATGGCCCGCCGCGCGCAACGATTCACTTCGCCACCTCGACGCCACGGTAGTTCGGTTCATAGATGAGCTGCGACGGATTCTGCTTGAGGCTGCGCGACAGGTCGCGAAAATCGCGTGCCGCCTCACGACTCTCGCGCAGCAGCTGTTCGAATTCCGGCAGGCTCTGATGCGTGAAGCGCGAAACACCGGGTTCGTTGTCCGCCACAAAGTGCTCCAAGCGGTCCGAAGTCCTCGCGAGGTTGTCCGCGACGTGCCGTATGTTCGCGATGGCGGATTCGATATCGGGTGCGGTATGCGCCTCCATCACCCGCAAATCAGCGGCGGCTCCCCCAACTTCCTGGGCGGCATGCCGAACGTCCGCCACCAATTCCTGCGCTTCGCGCACGGTGCCGGGCAGGCGCTCGGTGGCAAGCCGCACATTGTCGAGAGTCGCTTTGAACGAACGCACGTTCTCGTCGCTGAATAACTGATTGAAGCGCTCCACCAACTCCACGAGGTGCGTGCTCAATGCGGGCAGGTTGCTCACCAAGACGTCGAAGTCCGACTGTGCGGAGCGAATGACGGGATAGTGCAAACCCTCTGCAAGCGCGCCCGGCGCCGTGGCGTTGCGATCCTGCTGCAAATCGATGTACAGCAGCCCGGTGATGCCCTGCAGACTCAAGGAAGCCTGGGTGCGCCCGTCGATCGGGGCAGTGGCTTCGATATCGGCGATGACGAGTACGCGGTTGCGCCGTTCCGGATCGATCATGATGCGCGTCACCTTGCCGACATCGACCCCCAGGTAGCGCACCGGGCTGCCCCGGGTGAGTCCGCTGACGGTGCCTGGGAAGTAGATTTCGTAGCGCAGGTAGATTTGTTTGTCCTGCTGATCCGTGTACCAGAACACGAAGGTCACCGTCATGGCGATGACCAGCAGCACGAAGGCGCCGACAGCCACGTAATTCGCATCCCTATCCATGCGTATCCTTTTCGGCAGCGCGGGCCCGCGGCCCGTGAAAATAGTCATGTATCCACGGATTCTGATTCTGCAACAGTCCATCCAAGGTGTCGCTGATCATGCGTCCGTCGACGATGACCCCGACCCGGCTGCAAGTTCGAAACAAGGTATCCAGGTCGTGGGTAATCATGACCACGGTGAGCCGCAGTTGGGAATGAAGGTACAACAGTAGCCCATCGAAGGCCGCGGCGGAAATAGGATCCAGGCCCGCGGTCGGCTCGTCCAGGAACAAAAGCTTGGGTTCGAGGCTGAGCGCCCGCGCCAGCGCGGCGCGTTTGACCATACCGCCGGATAATTGCGACGGATACTTTGTCCCGGCGTCCGGCGCCAGTCCCACCAAAGCCAAATTCAATTCCGCCAGTTCGTCGAGGGTCTTCTCGGACACCGGATAATATTCGCGCAGCGGTAATTGAATGTTCTGCGCAACCGTCAAGGAACTGATCAATGCGCCGCTCTGGAACGTCACGCCGTAGCTTCGCACCAATGAGCTGCGGTCGGCGACGGCCAGTTGCCGCACGTCCCTGCCATGCATCTCGACGGTGCCGGCGTCGGGGGCCCGCAATCCTAAAATCGTGCGCAGCAACACGGTCTTTCCGGTTCCCGAACCACCGACGACGCCGAAGATCTCGTTCGATTGCACTTCCATGTCGAGCCCGTCGTGGACGACCTGCGCGCCGAAGCGGCTGATGAGACCGCGTACGCGAATGACCGGAGTTTGGTTGAGTTCCGGCATCAGAAATCGATTTGCACGAAAAAAATGGCGAATAGGGCGTCGGCCAGAATGACGAGGAAAATGGATTCCACCACGGCAACCGTGGTCAAGCGCCCGAGTTCGCGGGCGGAATCGCGCACCTGCATACCGCGGTAAGTACCCACCATGGCAATCAGTATGGCGAACACCGGCGCCTTGATCAGTCCCGACCAAAATGTCGTGGGGCTGAGCGATTCGCGCAGTCGATCGATGTATTGCGACAAGGGGATGTGTAAATTGACCAGCGACAACAGTCCGCCGCCGGCCAGCCCCATGGCGTCCGCAATCACGGTCAGCAAGGGCATAACGATGATGAGGGCGAGCACTCGGGGAACTACCAGCAGTTCGATCGGGTTCATGCCCATGGCGCGCAGCGCGTCGGTTTCCTCGTTGAGTTGCATCACCCCGATCTCGGCCGCAAAAGCGCTGCCGGAGCGTCCGGCGACGATGATGGCGGTCAACAGCACTCCCATTTCGCGCAGCACAGAAATGGTCACGAGATCCACGACGAAAATGTCGGCGCCAAACCTGCCGAGCTGTTGCGCGCCCAGATAAGCCACGATCACGCTGATCAGAAAGGCGATGAGGGACACGATGGGGATGGCGGTAATACCGGTCTCATAGATGTGCCGCGCCAGCGAGGACGGGCGCAGTGCCCGCGGTCGAGACAACGCCTCGCGCAGAACCGTGACGATGCGGCCAAAGAAGCCGATCACGGCGCGCGCTTCGGTGCCTTGAAGTACGGCCCATCGCCCCAGTTTGCCGACCGACCTTTCCAAAATAGGCGGAGGCGTGGACGCGGCCCGGGCAGCGTGCCGTTCCGCCTTGAGCTTTTGCAGCAATTCCAAATAGTGCGGCGGGTTGCCGGTGTGACGAACGTCCAAGTGCCGGGCGCCGAGGTCGGTCAAGCGCATCAGCAATGCCCACGCGGGGCCGATCCCGGGTGCCTCGGCCCGCGACCAATCGCAGACCAGGGTGCCGCGCAGCGTGTCGGGCAGGTCGTTGAGCTGCACCTCGATTTGCGCCATCGACGCCAAGGACCAATCGCCGTTCAGGTGCAACCGCCAGTCGTCGCCTTCTCCCTCGAGCTTGAGGACGGTCATACTCGGACTCATCGCTATATGCTAGCAGGCAATGCGTTGCCGCTGACCCGAAGTTCGAGGACGTGATGCATAACGATCCGCTATTGCAGATCCTGATCCTGCTATTCGCTTCGGTGTGCGTGATAGCGGGCGTGCGCAAGCTGAAAATGCCGGCGATTCTGGGATATCTCGCGGTCGGGATGCTTCTCGGCCCGCACGCGTTCGCTCTGGCGCTCGACAATGAGACGACCCAACGGCTGGCGGACTTCGGTGTGGTATTCCTGGTATTCACGCTGGGGCTGGAATTTTCCTTGCCGCGCTTGGTGGCGATGCGATGGGAGGTGCTCGGCGTCGGCGGCGCACAGGTGTTGATCACCACCGGCATCGTGGCGGTGGGCGCCGTCATGCTCTTCGATGTCGTCCCCGCGGTGGCCGTGGTGATCGGCGGCGCCGTGGCCATGTCTTCGACGGCCATCATCATTTCGCAGCTCACCGAACAGTCGGAAAACAACCGGACTCATGGCCGCCTCGCTGTGGCGATTTGTCTGTTTCAGGATCTGAGCTTTCCGCTGTTTCTTGCCCTGGTTTCCAGCTTAAGCGGCGGCGGCCAGGCCGCCGACGCCACGCATATCGTGAGCGCCATCGGCATCGCCGTGCTCGCGTTGCTCCTGGTGCTTGCCGCCGGACGATGGCTGCTGCGGCCGCTGTTCCTCATCATCGCCTCGGTGCGCTCTGCGGAGTTGTTTTCACTCGCGGTGCTGCTCGCGGTGCTGGCATCGTCCTGGGCTACTCATGCGGTAGGCCTGTCGCTTGCGCTCGGCGCCTTTCTCGCCGGCATGATGCTCGCGGAAACGGAGTTTCGTCACCAGGTCGAGGCGACGATCCGTTCGTATCGCGAGGTGCTGCTCGGTCTCTTCTTCATCACCATGGGCATGCTGCTCGATGTCGGGTTGCTGCTGCGGCATTTTCCATTGGTGGCGGCGATTCTCGCCGGAATGTTGCTGCTCAAGGTGACGGTGGTGACCTTCGTCGCAAAGCCCGCGACATCAAGTTGGTTCAAATCGCTGCGCACCGGCGTGGTCGTGGGCCAAGGCGGAGAGTTCGGGTTTGCGCTGTTGACTCTGCTCCTCCGGCGCGAATTGCTCGATCCGGCCGTCGTGCAGCCGCTGCTGGCCGCCACGGTTCTCAGCATGGTCCTATCGCCCATTCTCATACGGCACAATCGGCGCATTACGCGTGCCCTGCTCGGTGAAGAAGGCCCGCCGCACAGCGCAGCGTTGCGCGAAACCCAGGCGACTCTGGCCGCCGCCGGGCGCGATCACGTCGTCATCTGCGGCTTCGGCCGGGTCGGCCAGAATATTGCGCGTGTACTCGAGCAAACAGGCTTCGAGTTCATTGCCCTCGAACTGGACGCGTACCGGATTCGCGCCGGCAGACAGGCCGGCGACCCGGTCATCTACGGCGATGCCGGCGAGGTCAAGATGTTGGAAAACGTCGGCGTCGCGCATGCAAGCTGCGTGGTGATCACTTTTGCCAACCCCGAGGTGGCACTGCGCATCCTGCGAGCGGTTCGCGAATTGAGCGCTGATGTGCCGATTCTGGTGCGCACTCAGGACGACACCAAGCTCGAAGAGCTGCAGGCGGCCGGAGCGACGGAGGTGGTGCCGGAAACCTTCGAGGCCAGCCTCATGTTGTTGTCGCACCTGCTGCTGTTGCTGAAGTTGCCGGTGCCGCGCGTGATCCGGACGGTCAACGAGATTCGCAGTCATCGCTACAGCATGTTGCGCCAGTACTTTCCCGCCGCGGACGCCGAACACATCGACGACACTCACGCCTTTCGCGAGGAACTGCACAGCGTCATTCTGCCGCCGCACGCCTGGGCGGTGGGCCGCAGTATCGCGGAGCTGGCCGCGCGCGGCTCGAGGGCGGTGGTCAGTGCAGTGCGGCGCGACGGCATCGTCGGACGCGAACCCAGCCCGGATACCCTGTTCAAGGAGGGGGACGTGGTGGTCGTGTGCGGTACCCCGGAGGCCGTCGAACACGCCGAAACCCTGCTCCTGATGGGTTAAAAAAAGCGCTTTACAGGGACGCGGCATCCACCGCATAGTAGCGATGCTGTTTAAGGGCAAACCCGCCGAAAGGTGGGGACGCAAAACCACCGGTCTTAGGGGCTTCTGTTGAAGAAGCCTGACGATAGCGGGGTCGCCAGTACATTTAGCGCTTCAGACGCTTCGAAACCGTCCGGTTTTGTGACCCCCGACAGCATGCGATACGCAGCTTGTTTTCTGGACTTCCGGGGGGAAGAATATGGTAAGTAAGGTCACTCGTTCGCCCGGCGCGGACTCATCGGGTATTTTTCGCCGGCCGCGGCTCGTCCTCAAGCTAAAGCGCTTCGAAGACCTTCCGACCGTTCTCTCCAAAATCAAGAGCTATCCGACTCCCATTCGAATGGTGGGCGCCGATTATTCGCAGACGCGCTGCGTGGGCGGCGACGGCGGCACGACGGTCGATACGGGTGGGCTCGACAAAATCCTGGAATTCGGCGAGACCTTCGTGCGGGCACAGGCCGGCGTGCGGCTGGGTACCTTGATCCACGCGCTCGCCGAGCGCGGTCTCGAGCTGCCGCTGACCCCCGAAATGGGCCAGATCTCCTTGGGCGCGCTCGCTGTCACCACCTTGCCGCAAGCCTCGTACGGCGTGGGCGTCGCGCAACTGTCGTCCTGCGTCACGGAAATGAAGTTGATCACGCCGCAAGGCAAGCAAATGGTCGTGACCGAGCGGGAGCGTGACCTGATGCGCGTGCTGCGTTCGAGCTTCGGCTTATTGGGCGTGGTGCACGAAGTCGTGCTTCGCGTACGGCCGCTGACGCCGGTCAAAATCGATTATCAAGTGCTGTCTCTCAAGGAATTCAGCGGCCGATTCGCATCCATCATCGATGCACCGGGCGCATTGCGGCTGCACATCTCGCCGTTCAACGATCGAATCACGGTTGAACGCCGCACGCTCGACGAATCAGTTTCCTTGAGCCGCTCCGGGATTTGGCAAATTCGCAACTCCGTGATGCGCAACGTGCTGCCGGCATTCGGCTCGACCATCGGCAGCGTGCTGGCCGCGCCGGGACTTCGCGCGGTGATGCTTTCCGGCGTGCAGAAGGCGCTGCGTGCGACGCTCGATCGGAGCGCGCGGGGCGTGGTGATGTATGCGCACGAGTGGATGCGCGACATGCCGAACGAAGCATGGAAGGCGCGCCACACCTACAGTCTGTGGGCGTTTCCGCAGGCCAGCTACCCCAAGGTGTTGGGCGAATATTTTGCGTTCTGTAAGTCCTATTACAAAGAACACCGATACCGTTGCAATGTCGTCACCGGCGCGAGCCGGCTGCATCAGGACCGCGGTTCCTTGTTCAGCGCCAGTTACTCGGGCCCGATGTTCACTCTCGAGCCCTCGTCTACCGGGGATAAGGGCTGGGATGACTTTTTGATCGATTTCAATGAATTCGCGTCGCGCTTGGGCGGTACGCCCACCTTCAATCAAACGCGGGCCTTGCAGCCTGAACATGTGGCGAAATCATTCGGCGAACGCGTCAAGCTGTTTGAGGCGCTGCGTCAACGGACGGACCCGCTCAATCGACTGCGCAACAGCTACTTTGCCCATCTGTTGGGCTAAGGCTGGATCGGGCAGGCGCTACAAGCCGGAAACGATTTTGGCTTTGATCGACTCGAATTCGGAGTCGCTGATGAGTTTGGCGTCGAGCATTTCGCGCGCCTGCCGCAGGCGCCGAGCCGGCTCTGATTCCGCGCCCGCAACGTCCGCGCCCCAGTTGGCGGTTTGACCGCTGCCGATTTGCACTCCGCCGGATTTTGCGCGCAATTCCTCGAGCTCCCGGATACGGCGTTTCTCGCGCCACACTTGATCGTGTTGCTGGCAAATGCGGTACATGGCCTGCGCCTGATCCTTGACCAGGCCCGCAAAGGTCCATACGCGATTTACCTCGGATCCGATGTTGAGGTCCGAGCTGCTCTGCGCGACCAGGGTGAGGTCCGCCGCGAGAATTCCGGCGCTGATGCGGGTTTCCTTCAGGTCCTGCCAACGAATGTCGGCCGACTCATAGCCGCCGAGCAAGCGGCGATTGAGCGAAATAAAGCGCCCGCTGGTGGCGCCGATACAAGCGCGGCGATGCGTCAGTGCGAACAGGCGATGTTGCACCGCCCAGGCTTCCAAAGTTTCCCCAGCCGTGAGCAATCCCCGCAGCGTGGCGAGAGCCGAATCGAGGTCCGGCTCCTGCGGGCTGCTTGTGGCCGGATCGCTCATCACGCCTTTTCTTGCAGATGGGCCTCGACAAACCAGAGGTACTTGTCGAGGTCTCGGGAAATTCCCGTGAATAGATCCGCGGTATCCGCGTCACCCAGTTTGTCCGTGTCGTCGATGGCCGTCCGTACCGCCTTGCCGAACACCGATAACTGCGTCGATAAATAGAATAGATGATCCTTGCCGGCCGTAATGCTCAGCGGATAGTTCTTCAATTTGCTGCGCTTGGCGGCCACAGTCACCGTGCCTTCGGCCGTACCACCCAGGCTCGTCACGCGTTCGGCGATTTCGTCGATTTGTTCCAATACCAGATCGGAGATCTTATCGAACAACTCGTGGAGCGCGATGAAATTCGGACCCTTCACGTTCCAGTGTGCTTGTTTGACCTGGCTCTGCAAATCAATCGCATCGGCCAATCGATCATTGAGTATGGCAATCGTGTTGCGTCGGGTTTTCTCCGAAATATCAATCTTGGTCTTGTACATCGGCGCTCCTTCTAAATGGCGAATTCGAACCTAAGGCGCTATTTTGCACTGCTTAGTCGTGAATCCCAAGAAAGAATGTGATGTCGGAGACGGCATCTGGTCGCCGCTGGCCGCAGCGGCGTCAGATCTCGGTGCGCCGCGTGCGCAGTTGGATGGCGCAGACGATCAGGGCGATGCCGATCGCGGCGCCGATCCAGGTTTCCGGACTGGAAACGAATCCACCGGCGTTGAGGAAGCGATACAAGCTCACCGGCGTTTCGATGCTGGCATCGTGGCCGATCTCGGTCTTTACCCAATTCGCGGCACCGGGAGTGTATTGGAGTGCGTGCGAAAAGTAGCCGGCGAGTCCGATTCGCGCCGCAAGATAGCCCGCAATCACCTGCGTGCCGAGAAACACGCGCTCGGCGAGAGCCAATGCCAGCGGCGGAAGGATGGACCACAGAATCACGGCGCGCTTCGCCCATGCCGACACGGCCAATAGCCACCCTGCGACCGGCAGGTACCAGATGGCAGTCGTCGCGATCAAGTAGAGCCACAGAGTCTGGATTTGCAGCCATGTGTCGATGCGCCACAGAGAACCGCCGATGGACGCACTCGCCCGAACCGAGATGATGAAGGCCATCAGGAGAGTCGTCACGTCGGCGAACGCAAAATACACCAAAGGAACCAGGATCAGCGCGGTGACCAACTTAGATATCACAGTGGCCGTGTCGGATATCGGCATGGATTTCCAGAACAGGATGCTGCGATCCTTGCGATCGGCATACAAGCAATCCAGGAGATACCATGTGGAATAGATCGCCATGACGACAAAGAACGTTACCGCGATCATGACCATCCCGTCGAGGGCGCCGGCTTGCACTACCGTGCGAACGGTCGTGAGGTCCTCGGCGCCAATCACGTGGTAACCGCCGAACAGAGAGGCGAGGATCAATAGTCCGCCGAACACGGCGGGAATCAACCAAATTGCGCGATTTTCCCAGAATTCCCGGCGTACCAGCCAGATTGCCGTGTTCATTCCACACCTCCGGATAGCTTGGCGACGAATAAGTCGGCAATCGTCGGCGTATGCACCTCGCCTAAGGCTGCCAGCTGATCGAAGTTGGGCTGCTCGTAATACAGCACCATTTTGCCGAGCAAGGGGCGTTCGTAAAACGGCTTTTCGGCGCGCGCCGCCTCGAGGCGGTCGGTGGCTACGGCAATGGCCGCATAGCGTGTCGCGATATCGTCGAGCGATGAATCGAGAACGATACGGCCCTTATCGATGAAGAGCACATCGGTGAGCAGATTCTCTACTTCTTCCACTTGGTGAGTGGTGATCAATATGGTCCGGGTCTCGTCCATGTAATCATTGACCAGTGCATCGTAGAAGGCGCGCCGCGCGAGAATATCCAGGCCCAGGGTGGGCTCGTCGAGCACCAATAGTTTGGCGTCGATGGCCATGGTCAACGCCAGATGCACTTGAGTCTTCATGCCCTTGGATAACTCGCGCATGCGGCGCTTGCCCGTGATCCCGGCCTTGGCGAGCAGCGCCAAAGCCCGGTCGCGGCGAAATCGCGGGTGCACGCCGGCGACGAAATCGATGGCATGATCGACGCGCAACCATGCAGGAAGCACCGCGACGTCGGCGATGAAGCAAGCGTCATGCATGAGCGCCGTGCGCTCTCGAAACGGCTCGCGGCCCAACACTTGCAGCTGCCCTTCGAAGTCGGTCAATCCTAAAATGGCGCGCAGAGCCGTGGTTTTGCCGGCGCCGTTCGGGCCGATGAGTCCGACGATGCGGCCGGCTTCAGCGGAAAAATTGGCACGATCCAGCGCAACGTGCGCCCCATACTTTTTTGTGAGATCTCGAGCTTCGATGACCGCAGGCATGATGACTCTCATTCTTCTTTGGCGTCGCCGCCGCGGGGCGGCGGAGCCGGGTGGGTAAGCGCCGGTGTTTGCGCAAACAATTCCTGCGCGGAGAATCCGAGCCTCAAGATGACCGCCAGAGTTTGCGGCCACTCCTCGTGCAGGAACCGTTCCCGCTCTCCGGCTAGTAATAGGCGCTGCGCACCTTCGCTGACGTACATGCCCCGGCCGCGGCGTTTCTCGACCAGGCGTTCGTCGACCAACTGCTGATAGCCTTTCAGCACCGTCAGCGGATTGAGCCGGTAATCGGCGGCGACCGCCCTCACGGAGGGCAATGGATCACCCTCCTTGAGCGCGCCCTCTAGAATCAGGGCGACCATTCGATCGCGCAGTTGGCGATAGATGGGCTGGTTGTCGTTCCAATTAGGGTCCATTCCTTACTCGATCTGCTGTAGCTATATAGCACTCTAGTCTATGGCAACGCATTCATTCGACGCTCAGACTGCCCCGTGCAATGTCGATGCGGCGGTGTGGGCGAGCGATACGACGGTCGTAGGCTGGTGCACCTGGCTGTTGAACAAGTAGGCGACTCCGCCGATGAGCAGGCTGTTCATCATCAGGGCGACGGCGAGGGCTGCGAGCTTTGTTGAGATCTGGGTGTTCATGATTGTCTCCGGTTAAGTTCAGTGTCATCGAGGTGTTTCGGTGACTTGGTGATATAGTTACATACATCACTGCTACATGCAAGCACTGTATCGAAATTTTTTCGCGAACCCATTTCGCGAGCCCCTCGAGCCCTACATTCATGCTGCATCGCGCAAAACGGGCGGCCGTACCTTAAGCTGCAGCGCCTCGCGTAAGCTTCGGCCCCATGGAGTCGCTCGACGAGGACGCAAGGCTGATGGTGCGCTACCGTGACGGCGACGCGGACGCATTTTCGACGCTGTACGCTCGTCACAAGGGCCCTCTTTATCGCTATCTGCTACGGCAGGTGCGCAATGCCGGCGCCGCGGCGGACTTGTTTCAAGAAGTCTGGTCGCGATTGGTCGCCACCCGCGCTCGATATGAGGCGCGCGCAAAATTCGCAACCTATTTGTTTCATATAGCGCACAACTGCACGATCGATTTTTTCCGCCGCGATCTTAAGATGCCTCACGCCGCGCGGTCGGATGACGCCGACGTGCCGTCGACGGAACCTGAAGTGCCCGAGTATCAGCGCCCCGATAGGGTTGC
>PMMB01000298.1 GCA_003165495.1 Gammaproteobacteria bacterium
CCTTGCGCGGCGTCGGTTTGAAGTTCACCGAGGTGCGCCCGGAGCTTAAAGTCGTGGACGGCCGCATGTTTCGTCCCGCCGTGCGCGAGCTGATCGCAGGCTTGGGCGCTTCCAAGCAATTCCGTGGGCTCGGCGTCGGGAGCGTGCTGCATTTGCGCAACGCTGACTGGACCGTCACCGGCCTGTTCACGAGCAACGGCGACGTGCACGAATCCGAGCTGCTGGCCGACGTCGATACGGTCGGCTCTTCGATCGAACGCAACGGCTACAGCTCATGTGTCGCGCTGCTCACGAGCGCGGCGCAATTCACCCGGTTCAAGGACGCGCTGACCACCGATCCGCAGCTGAAAGTCGATGTGCAGCGCGAGCCGGATTATTACGCTGCGCAGTCCAAACAGCTGACGAAGATCATCAATGTCGTCGGTAAGACGGTGGCGATCATCATGGCGATCGGCGCGATGTTCGGCGCGCTCAACAGCATGTACTCAGCGGTCGCTGCGCGCGGACTGGAAATTGCGACCTTGCGGGCGATCGGTTTCGGCGCCTTGCCGGTGCTGCTGTCGGTGATGACCGAGGCGCTGCTGCTGTCCCTGATCGGCGGCATCATCGGCGCCTCACTGGCGTGGCTATTCTTCAATGGACACAGCGTCAGCACGCTCGGCGGCGCCTTCGCGCAGGTCGTGTTCCAGCTGACCGTCACTCGTGCGTTGATCATCACGGGGATCATTTGGGCCTGCGCCATCGGCCTGCTCGGCGGTTTTTTTCCGGCGCTGCGCGCCGCAAGGCTGCCCGTGGCGGAGGCTTTGCGCGCGGCTTAGACCGCGCGAGGGCGGAACGGCCCTCTCCTGGCGCGTGGTGCAAGAAAGCTGAAATACGCTCGATTTAGCAGTCAGTAGGTGCAAAACTGCTGACGTCCGTAAACAACTCTCCTAGGCAAGACTCATGGATAACCCCAACCGCCTAGCTATCGCATGCGCTCACGCGCTACGTCTGATACCGGTTCTACTTGCGCTCTTCCAGCCGTTCACCTGCGCCGCAAGCGATACCATGCCCTCCGGCTACGCGCCGCTCGTCCGAAAAGCGGCGCCCAGCGTCGTGACCGTCATCGTGGAGGAACTAAGCGTCGGCGCCGGTGAACGCGCTGCCGCGCGCGCTACCGCCGATACTGGTTACGACGCGGTCGGGGTGATCATTCGACGGTTGCTTTCCGGCGCAAATGGCAGCCCAAGGGGTGACGACAAGGAATTCCGCGCGCTCGGCTCGGGGTTTGTCATACGTGCAGACGGCCTCATTGTCACGAATAGACACGTTATCGCGGGCGCACGCACGGTCCGAGTACGCCTGGCAGACGGCCGTGAAGTGCCCGCAAAGATCATCGGGGTTGACGCGGTCACCGATATTGCCCTACTGAAAGTATCGGCAGGCAATTTGCCCGCACTTCACTTTGGATCCACCCAAGCGGTTTCCGTCGGCGATGCCGTGATAGCGATCGGCAATCCATTTGGGCTCGGTCAGTCCGTGAGCGCCGGAATCATCTCGGCGCGCGCGCGCATAATCGAGGACGACCCGTACATCGACTTCCTGCAAACCGACGCGGCGATCAACCACGGCAATTCGGGCGGCCCGCTCTTATCCACTGACGGGACGGTCATTGGAGTGACCTCCGCCATTTTTTCGCCCAGCGGAGGCTCGGTTGGGCTGGGCTTCGCAATTCCGGCGGAAACCGTGGTAGGCGTCATTGGTCAACTCGAGGCGCATGGCCGGGTCGAGCGGGGTTATATCGGCATCTCCGGCCAGGAAATGACACCGCAAGTGGCGAAGGCACTCGGTATGAAGACTTCGGCCGGAATACTCGTCACCGCGATAGATGCCGCGGGCCCCGCAGTCGGCGCGCTGTGGGTGGGAGACGTACTGCTCAGCATCGGCGCGAGTGCCGTGACCTTCAAAAATCTGAGCAAAATCACGGCGCGGCTGACGCCGAAGGCCCTCGTGGTGGCATCGGTTTTACGAGCCGGTAAGCCGCAATCCGTCGCGCTGACGATTGGCCAACTCCCCGACCCGCCTTCCGATCCCGCCCTAACGGGTGGCGAGGATACCTGGGTGCCCGCTTTGAAACTGGGGGTGGCAGGTACTACGGCGGACATCCGCAAAACCATCAAGGCCAATGATGAGCAGAGCGGACTGATCGTCACGCAGCTGCGCCCGGCGGGTCCCGGAGCATTGGCGGGGCTCAAGGTCGGCGACCTCATCACACATGTCGGACCTAAACAGCTGGCTGGCGTTGCGGACATTGCGGCCATCGCAACTCCCACCCCTCAAGCTCCCCTGCTCATCCGAGTAGTCCGCGACGGCTCCGCCGCCTTTATTGCCATAACCGGTCAAGCCGAGCCCTAACCAAACTCAGCGTTGCTTCGACGGGACCCTTGGGCACTGGCACAATGCCCGCCGCGATGAACTACAAGCACATCTATCATGCGGGCAACTTTGCGGACGTGGCGAAACACGTCGGCTTGATGTACTGCCTCGGCGCGTTGCAGCGCAAGGACGCGGCGTTCTTCGTACTCGACAGTCATGCGGGCCGCGGGTACTACGACCTGCAAGCTCCGGAAGCTCACAAATCCGGCGAGGCCGAGCGCGGCATCCAACGCTTGATCGAGACCAGCATGGGCGCGACGCAGCTTGCCGACTACTTCGCGACGATCCGCGCGCGGCGCGGCAAACGCCTGGCGCGCTACCCTGGTTCGCCTGCGTTGATCGCGAGCGGTTTGCGCCCTCAGGATCGCGCGCTGTTCGTCGAGCTGATGCCGGCCGAAGCGCGCGCTGCAGAGCGGGAGATCGAGTCCCTTGGCCGGGTTCGAACCGAAATCGGCGACGGTTACGCCGCGCTCAAGGCCTTTCTGCCGCCGGAAGAACGCCGCGGACTGGTATTGATCGACCCACCCTACGAAAGCCTCGATGAATTGAAGTTAATGTTGCAGGCACTTGCGGACGCTTATCGTCGCTGGCCGAGCGGTATTTTTTTGATGTGGTACCCGATCCGCAGCGCGTCACAGCGCAGCATGGTGCATGCGCGGTTCGAGGCGCTGCGAATTCCGAAAATGCTGTTCGCCGACCTCGCCATTCATCCGGACGATGCCGGGGTTGGGCTCGCCGGCAGCGGCTTGATGATCGTCAACCCGCCCTACGGGGCCGACGATTACCTCCGCGATGCCTATGCCGCGATTCACATGGGAATCGCAGTGCCGGGGGCCGGTTACGTGGAAGTCGCCCGACTGACTGCCGAACGAATGGCACAATAGGGCAGGGGGATTCCTTATGGATAAAGATTCTTTACGCGATCTCGTCGCCAAGCTGCAGGCGCAACTGTCCGATGCTCTTCGAGCGGACCCTAAGTCCAGGGAACGCTTAAGCGAGCTGATGCAGGACATCAATCGCTTGATCGACAAACCCGCCGATTCGCCATCCTCACCGCACGGATCGCTTCCCGACCGATTGGAAATGATCGCGGTTCAATTCGAGGCCGATCACCCGACGTTGGCCGCGAGTGCGCGGCGACTGGTCGATTTGCTCGGCGAGGTCGGAATCTGACTTAAGCAGTCCAAACGATCGAATCGAGTATTCGATGGGCGATGTGTTCGATGGCCTTGGGATCTACGGCCGGACCGCGCGTGAGCACGGCAAGACTGCCGTGGCCGGCCACAGGTACGATGACTCCGCGGTAGCCCTGTTCGTCGAACTGCACCGGCTTGGACACACGTTCATGCACCAGCACCATCACGGTGACCGGCCCTGATTCGGTTTGTATGACGAGATGCGGCACCTGGTGTCCGCGGAACGCACAACTATTGGCATAGCTGACGACATCTGCGCCGGCAGCCAAACGCAGGTGCGAATCGCGCAGCACCTCTTGCAGCTTGACGCTCGGCACCGGCACGTCGGTGCGCCGCCACGCCTGCGGCTCCTGCCTCATGTGCGTCACGACGTCGGCGGCGAGGCTGGGTCCCGGAGCGCCGAGCCAAAGGCCTCCCGCCACCACGAAGGCCAACAGCACACTGGCCGCCATCGCCAGCCAACTCTTGCGATAGGCCGGTAAGCCCCGCAGCGGCACTACCTTATCGGATGGCAACGCCACCCCCAGGGCACGTTCGAGACGCGATTCAAAACGCAACAGCCGCAGAGTGTATAGATTGCAGTCATGGCAGCTCTCGCGGTGCTCGCTCAACGCCGGATCCGCATCGTGCGGATCGGCCATCATCGAGCGTCGATAGTGGGCACAGTCCATCATTCTTGCGGATCCAGGCTCGTATCCTCACCGCATAACACGCGTAGCTGCCGACGTGCGCGAAACAAGCGCGTCAATACCGCGGCACCCGAAAGCCCAAGTTCGCGGGCTATTTCGGCGGTGGAAAAACCCATCAGTACCTGCAGCATCAGCGGCTCGCGGTACTCATCGGGAAGTTTGAACAAGGCGGCCCGCAATTCGGCGAGATCTTGTTCCTCGGCGGCGGCCAGCATCGGCTCCTCACGGGCGATCAGTTCGTCGACATTCACGGTCACCAGGCGCTTGCGTTCGAAGCTACGCGCATATTCCCGGCGAATGATGGTCAATAACCAGGGTTTGGCCGCGCCTTCGTCGAGCAGCGAGTCCTGCGCCTTCCAGGCGCGCAGCATGGATTCTTGGACCACATCTTCGGCCAAAGCGCGGTCACGGGACAGCCAGAAAGCGAAACGCAGGAGATCCGGACGCAGGGATTGGCACAACGCCTGGAAGCGGGCGCGCTTCTGATTTCCGCCAACCTGATCCTTCATGGTTAAATCAGCACCCAGCTTAAGATATCTTCCCCGCGATATTACCGCGTTACGGCGATGCCGCCGACGGCTCGAGGCCTGAATCGGGGGCAGGCGTGCCGAATTCGCTGCGCTGATGGTATTGCTAGGAGTCACAGTCGAGATGACCGGAATTACCGCCAATTCATTTCCAAATACCCGCATGCGGCGCATGCGGCGCGATGAGTTTTCCCGCCGTTTGATGCGCGAAACCCACTTGAGCGTGGATGCGTTGATTTATCCGGTCTTCGTGGTCGAAGGCCGCGGCGAGCGCCAACCGGTGGCTTCCATGCCGGGGATTGAGCGGTTGTCCGTCGATCAGTTGCTGCACGAGTGCGAGTCCTTGGTGCGTCTCAGAGTCCCTGCCATCGCCCTGTTCCCGGTCACGCCCAAAGAGAAGAAGACGCTGGATGCGCGCGAGTCCTGGAATCCGAACGGCATCGC
>PMMB01000361.1 GCA_003165495.1 Gammaproteobacteria bacterium
GCTTGTGTCGCCGAGGTCATCGGCTATCAAGCGCCGGCCGAAATGACCAATGCGCCGCCGTGGTACGCCGGTCTCGTGAGCTGGAGCGGGCACAGCGTTCCGGTGGTGTCTTTCGAAGGCGCATTCGGTCAAACCCTGCCGACTGTCTCCAGTCGCACGCGAATCGTCATTTTTCACGCTTCCGGCGGCACGCTGCAATCCGGATACTTCGGCATGCTCACGCAGGGGTTTCCGCAACTCGTGCGCGTGAACGCCGAAGTGCTGCGGCCGGATCCCACGCGTAGCTTCCCCGAGCGCTCACCCGTCATCTGTCAGGTGCGCATGGTCAACGAGACGCCGCTGATCCCGGATTTGCAGCGGCTGGAGCAAATGATTGCCGAAGAGACCTCGGTGATGCCTACCTGATCAACGGAACCGGCCAGCGTATCGCCGCGAACGGCGAGTGCGTCACTGCAATAAGCCGAAAACCGCGACGCCGGCGGTGGTGCCGACGAACACTTTGCCGTCGGCGACCGTCGGCGTGATGTATTTGTTGCCGGTGGTGCCGAAGTGATCTCGATTGCCGGCCGCTTGGTTGCTGTTGTAGAGCTCGTGCGCGAGATTCGCGGCATCGTAGGCGTGCAGCACCGGCGGGTAGGCGTTCTCGTGCGCCCAAACGATCGCGTTGGATGTCCCGTTCGCGGACACGCTGGGCGCCGTGCCGGGATAAGCGAACTGCGTCGTAGACTGGGATTGCGGCGTCGCCAGCAATTTGGCGCTCGATATCGTGAACGCCTTGAGCGTCGCGCCCACGTCGCCGTAATAAACGGTCCCATTGAAATACGCCGGGGTGGAGAAAATGCCGGACGCGACGGCTCCGCTCAATTGCTGCCAGATCTGGCTATTGCCGGATGAATTGAACTTACCCATCGAGTCGCGATTGACCACGTAAATATTGCCGTCCTTGCCTGCACCGATCACGAGATGCCTGACCGTGTTGGTCGAGTCCGTCAAATCCGGCAGCAGCATCTCCCCGCCCGAGCCTAGATCATGGTCGGCGGCCGACTCGGCGACTTCGTTATACATCGTGAAGTAATCCGCGACGCTCAACGAACCGCCGGCGGTCGAGATCTTGAGGAAGGAGTTGCCGTAGTCTTGGTTTTTGGGAAAGCCATTCGCATCCAATGTCGTTTCGAAGGCGCCGTTCGCCGTCAGCAGATAGATATTTCCCGCTGAATCGGCGGCCGGGCCGCCGCCGCTCATCCAAATCGCGGGGCCGTAACCGCCGCTGTTCGGCGCGACGTTGAGCACGGCGGTGCGAGCGAGCGTCATCTCGGAATATGCAATGATCCAGCCGTAGTACGGGGCGATGTCGCAGTGTGAGGTCCAGCTCGTGTAAATCGTGCCGTTCAACAAGAGCAGCGCCGCCCTCTCTTCGTACTGGCCGGGACTGAACGTGGTTGATCCGCCGGCGGCGGTCGGATACGCGGCGGTAATCTGCGCCGGTCCGTCGAGCAATTCGGCCCCCGTGGTGAGATCGAGTGCATGCAGGCGCTGGTGATAGTTCGCCGAGGCGTCTTTCGACATGGCGACGACATAGAGTGTGCCGCGTGCGCCGGCGCTGCGATCGATGACCGGCGTCGCAGTGACGCCGATTTCAGGAACCACTTGCCCGCAACCGCGCGTATCGCTCACGGCCTCACCTGCCGCAAGCAGCGTTACCTGCCACAGAATGGAGCCGGTATCGGCGTCGAAGGCATACACGGAGTCGTGTTCGGTGGCGACGAACAGCACGTTGTGTGCCGATCCCGACACACTGAGTTGCGACACATACAGAGGCTGGGCATCGACTTTACCGTCTACCGGCAAGTTCCGCAGCAAACCGAAGCTCGAAGAAGTCACATTGGCCGGAGTCAGCGTCGACTCCGAGAGATTCTGACCGCTGCGGCTCAGATCGTTCTTGTACGTGAGCACGTCGGTACCCCCAGGCACGGCGCCACCCGTGACGATGAGCGTCGCGCTGCGGCTGGTCGTGCTGCCGACCGCGTTGGTAACGACGACAGCGAAACTGCTGCCGCTATCGCCGACCACCGTGGCCGCTGTCACATAGCTCGATGTGGTGGCGCCGGCGATTGGCGATGCGTTTCTTTGCCACTGATAGCTCAAGGGTGCCGTACCCGTTGCGGTCACCACGAAGGTGGCGGGTTGCCCCACCGACACGTTCTGATCCGACGGTTGTATGGTTATCGTGGGAGCAGAGGATGCGGGAGCAGGGGGTGCGGGGGCGGGGGATGCGGGAGCAGGGGACGCGGGAGAGGTTGGCGCCGTTGCGGCTGCGCCATTGCTTCCGCCGCCGCACGCAGCGAGCAGCATGGATGCAGCCAAACTGAGTCCGAAGGTAACTTTCTGGTGCATAACGCAGCTCATGAATTCGTCTACATATCACCGAAGCGGGCCTGCAAGCAAACCACCGCCGCAATGGCGGCAGTCTCGGTGCGCAGTACGCGGGGTCCTAACCCGACCTGAGAAAATCCCGCCAGCCGAAAAGCCTCGAGTTCATCGGGTGCGAAGCCGCCTTCCGGTCCGATCGCGATTTGTGCATCGACGATCGCCGCCATGGCCTGCGGGTGCAATGCGGACTCGGGCTCGAACACCAACCGAGGCCCCGCGCATGGCGCGGCTTCGCCGAGGTAGTTGAGCAGGGGCTGCGCGGCCTCGATGGCCGGCAGCCGATTGCGGCCGCATTGTTCGCAGGCGCTCACCGCCACGGCCCGCCAATGAATGGCTTTCGATTCCGCCTGGGCCTTATCGAGCCGAACGACGCTGCGCTGGCTCAATACCGGCACGATCCGCGCGACCCCGAGTTCCGTCGCCTTTTGCACGATGAAATCCATGCGGTCGCCGCGCGGCACGCACTGCACCAGCGTAATGGCCAGTGGCGATTCTCTATCGACTTGCCGACTGTCGCCGACGGACGCCGACACGCGCGAACCGCGCACGGCCTCGATCGCCCCATTGAATTCGCGCCCGTCGCCGTTGAACAAAACCAGCTCGTCGCCGCTGCGCGCCCGCAACACCTTCGCGAGGTGCGATGCCGTGTCGGGGGGCAACTCGACCAGGCTTCCCGGAGTCAACGCGGCTTCGACGTACACGCGAGTCAACCGCATGTTGCGAGCACCTTCAAATGCCCTCGCCGCGCAGGCCGTGCGAGGCGAGCGAGGCGAGCGAGGCGAGCGAGGCGAGCGAGGCGGAATCAGCCTGGTTTTTGGGGATGGCGTTCACCGGTGCTCTCATTTTAGGCTATTGCGTGCGCGCCTCAAACGAATTAGTTTCGGCGCATGCAAGTCGACCTTGAAACCGGGCTGATGCGTGGCGTTAGACAGATCGCTTCGCCGAACTATGACTCGCGGCCGACGGGGGTCGAGGCGGATCTGATCGTCGTACATGGCATCAGCCTGCCGCCCGGAGAATTCGGCGGCCCCTGGATCGACCGGCTGTTTACCAATACATTGCCGGCGGAACTGCATCCTTATTTCGCCGAAGTGGGCTCACAGCGCGTGTCCTCGCATTTAGTCGTGAACCGCGACGGCGCAGTGACGCAGTACGTCAGCTTCAGGGAACGTGCCTGGCATGCGGGCAAGTCCATTTACCAGGGCCGCGAAGCCTGCAACGATTTCTCGGTGGGCGTGGAACTCGAAGGGACCGATACGCTGTCGTACGAGGCCCCGCAGTACGGCGCGCTGGCGCAGGTGGTGGCTGCACTGTGTGCCGCCTATCCTCGATTGTCTCCCGATCGCCTGGTCGGTCATAGCGATATTGCGCCCGGCCGTAAAACCGACCCTGGACCGGCATTCGATTGGCCGCGCGCGCGCCGCCTGATCGCCGCCGTTTACAGCCAAACTTAGCCCCGGTAGATTGACCGGCTCCCGAGGTTAAGGCAGACGTGAACTTCGTCACGCTTTCCAACGCTATATCTCCCGGCCAAAGCCAGCAGATTTTCCCTATAGAGCCGACACTTAGGAGGTCGCTATAAAACCACGCTTGTGACCGGGAGGGCTATTGATTCGTTGGTTCGCAGACCTTCCCATCGAACGCAAGCTGCGCGTGGTCATCATGGTGCCCGCGATCGCCGTCTTCGTCGTGGCAATGCTCGCGCACATTGCGATGAACCTG
>PMMB01000229.1 GCA_003165495.1 Gammaproteobacteria bacterium
CCGGGCGCAATCGTCATGACGCGAATTCCGGAAGACGCCAGTTCGCGCGCCATGGGCAGCGTCATCGCGACAATGCCGCCCTTCGAGGCCGCGTACGCCACTTGCCCGATCTGCCCGTCGAAGGCGGCGACCGATGCCGTCATGACGATCACACCGCGTTCGCCCGCGGCATTGGGAGGATTCCGCTGCATCGCGACGGCAGCGGCTTTTGAAATCAATACCGTGCCGACCAAATTAATTTCAATCATCTTGCGAAAGAATGCACCGGCCATCGCGCCTTGTTTTCCGACCAAGCGGGCAGGCATGCCGATGCCTGCACAATTGACCGCCACACTGATTGAGCCCATTTGCTCTCTGGCGCGATCGATCGCGCTATTGACTGCGGATTCGTCGCTCACGTCGGTTGCGATGAAGGCGGCGCTTAGCCCAAGCGTCGCTGCCGCTGCAGTGCCTTGCGCCTCGTTCACATCGAGGAGCGTGACTTTCCCGCCGGCCAGCGCGATCCGGTTCGCTACGGCAAGGCCCAGCCCCGACGCGCCGCCGGTGACGACGGCATGTGAATCTTTTAGCTGCACGGGAGAGTTCTCAAATGCCTTCCAAAGTTGCCAACGGATGCGCGGCCGTGGTCCACCGATGACTGAAAAAGGCGTCGACCATGGCGTCCGTCACGTCTTCGATCCGGCTCGGCGTCCAGTGCGGAGAGTTGTCCTTGTCGATGATCAGAGCGCGCACGCCCTCGAGGAAATCGCCTTGCTCGAAGCACTGCTGCGCCATGGCGAATTCCATGCGAAAACAGGCGGCGAGACTCATGTCCTTGCCGCGCTGCAATTGACGCAGCGTAACGCTCTGCATGGTTGGCGAGCGGCTGTGCATGAGCTTGGCCGTTTGCCCTGCCCAATCGGCGTATTCGCCGCGGGTTTCCGCTTCAAGAGACGCCAGGATCGCAGGCACCGTAGGGCGCGAGAAATGATCGTCGATGCCGGGACGCAGGACGCTCAAGGTCGGCGCGGGTAAACCCTGCGCCGCATTTGCGCGAATGAATCTGCGCAGGTCGGCGGTCGGGTCATCGCTCCAGTCCAAGGCCGCTAAATCGTCGGTGAGCGACGCGATCGCGGCCGGCGGCAGGTACACATCGGCCAACTGGCTATACAGCGCGTCGGCCCCGCGAATCTGCACTCCGGTCAACGCGAGGTACGCGCCGAGCGCGCCTGGAAGCCGGGACAGAAAGTAGCTGGCGCCCACATCCGGAAAAAATCCGATCGCCACCTCCGGCATCGCGATACGCGTGCGATCGCCGACGACGCGCAGCGTCGAGCCTTGCGCAATGCCCATACCGCCGCCCATGGTAATGCCATCCATCAACACGACATAGGGCTTGGGATAGGAATAGAGCAAATAATCGAGCGCGTATTCCGCGACGAAGAACTCGCGGTGCAAAGAACCCGAGCTCTTGAAACTTTGATACATCGCGCGAAGGTCCCCACCGGCGCAAAACGCCTTGTCGCCCGCGCCTCTGAGCAGGACGGCGCGCACCTCCGGGTCGGCCGCATGGTCGCTCAGCAGCCTGCGCAGTTGAACGATCATGTCGAGCGACAAGGCGTTGAGTGCGTCGGGGCGATTTAAGGTGATGAACGCAATGTGATTGCGAATTTCGCTTAGGACTTCCATGGTGCTGCCGGTAGGGGCAAGTTTCACTTCAGGCTGATGGTCGTGTTCACACCGGACGTGCTGCTGTCGTCGAACCAGCGCGAGGTGATGGTTTTGGTCTGTGTGTAGAACTGAACCACCTGTTTACCGTAGGGACCGAGATCGCCGAGCTTGGAGCCGCGCGATCCGGTGAAGCTGAAGATCGGCACGGGCACCGGAATCGGTACGTTGATCCCCACTTGGCCCACGTCGATCTCGTTTTGAAATCGGCGGGCGACGGCGCCGCTTTGGGTAAAGATGCCGGTGCCGTTGCCGAAGGGATTATTGTTGACGAGCGTGATCGCTTCGCTCAACGTATTCACAGCGACGATCACCATCACGGGCCCGAAGATCTCGGTGGTATAGATTTTCATGTCAGGCGTCACCGCGGAGAAAATCGTGGGGCCGATGAAGTTGCCCTTTTCGTAGCCCGGCACTTTGATGGCGCGGCCGTCCAGCTCGAGCTTGGCGCCTTCCTTGATGCCTTCTTCCACCAGTCCCAAGATGCGATGTTTCGCGTTCTTCGAGACGACGGGCCCCAGATCGGCGCCTCTTTCCACGCCCGCGTTGACCTTGAGCGTCTTCGCCTTGGCCACGATATCCGGTATCCACTTCTGTGCCTCACCCACCAATACGGTGACGGACGTGGCCATGCAGCGCTGTCCCGCGGCGCCAAAGGTCGCTCCGACCAGGGCGTTGAGCGATTGCTCCTTGTTGGCGTCGGGCATCACGACCGCGTGATTCTTGGCGCCCATCATGCATTGCACGCGTTTGCCATGCTGCGAGGCCAGGCCGTGGACGTGCGTGCCCACGGCGGTTGAGCCGACAAAGGAGACGGCAACGATGTCCGGGTGGGTGCAGATCGCGTCGACGGCACGCTTTCCACCATGGATGATATTCAATACCCCCGGCGGCACGCCGGCCTCAAGCGCGAGCTCGGCCAGCAGCATGGGCGTTAGCGGATCCTGCTCGGAGGGTTTGAGCACGAAGGTGTTGCCGCAGACGATGGCCATGGGAAACATCCACAGCGGGATCATGGCCGGAAAATTAAAGGGCGTGATGCCCGCGCACACGCCGATGGGCTGGCGCAGCGTGTAGGTGTCGACGCCGCCGGCGACATTTTCGGCAAATTCGCCCAATTGCAGGCTGCCAATTGAACAGGCATGTTCGACCACTTCGAGCCCGCGGAACACGTCCCCCTCGGCATCCGCCAGGGTTTTGCCTTGTTCCGCGCTCAAGGTTTGCGCTATGCGGCTCATGTGTTCCCGGACCAGCGCTTGAAGCTTCAGCATGATCCGCGCACGCGTTGCCAGCGGAGCATTCTTCCAGCTCTTGTACGCTTGCTTTGCAGAGGCTACCGCGGCGTTTATTTCCTCATCGGTGGCAAACGGGACTTGTGCAAGCACCTCTTGCGTTGCCGGGTTGACCACGTCGTGCCATTCGCTGGTGTGCGAATCGATAAATTTACCGTCGAGCAGCAATTTGACGGCAGGTATGCGCTTTGCCAGCACTGCGGGTTGGGTTGTCATGGAAAGATCCTCGGTCGTTAACGTTCGCGCCATCAGCGGACCCTATAGTTTAAACTAAGAGCGGTATCAAAATGCCACTGCGAATTTGCAACACTGACGCTGCCCAGGTGGGCCGAGGGTCGGCGGCCGCGGCCACGCGGTCTGCGGAACCGGGAACCATTGCAATTTGCTTCGTCGCCGCAGCGCTGCAAAGTGTCCGGGGCCGCCACTTGAATGCGGACGAGTTGCTGGCGGACGTGGGGCTATCCCCGAGCCTGCTGGACGTACCCCAGGCGCGGGTCTCGGCGAAGCACTACGGCGCCCTGTGGCGCACCATCGCCCTTGCCCTCGATGATGAATTCTTCGGCCAGGATTCCCGGCGCATGAAGGCCGGGAGTTTCGCCATGATTTGCCACTCGGTGCTCAGCTGCAAAACCCTAGGCCAGGCGCTCGACCGAAGCCTGCGTTTCTATGCCCTGATCCTGGACGACATCTCGGGCACGTTGATGCGGGACGCCAAGGAGGCGAGAATCGTTTTACACGAGCGAGTCGCGGGCGCGAGCCAACGAGTGTTTGCCCATGAGCTGTTATTGATGCTGCTCTATGGGGTGTCTTGCTGGCTGGTGGGCCGGNNAAAACCGTGATTGCCTTCGATGCGAGTTACCTTGATCTGCCGGTGGTGCAGAACGAGCGATCGATCAAGGAGTTTCTGCGCACGGCGCCGGAGAGTATCTTGTTGAAATATAAGAACGGCAGTAGCCTCGCCGCCAGGGTCCGGCGGCGTCTGCGCCAGTTCCTGCCGGGCGAGGTCCCGGATTTCGAGGGGCTGGCCGGCGAACTGAATATGACGCCCGCGACGATGCGCCGCCGATTGCACGAGGAAGGTGAGTCTTATCAATCGATCAAGGACCAGCTCCGGCGAGATCTCGCCATCAGTTACCTGAGTCATTCGAGCCGCAGTGTCATGGACATTGCCCTGGAATTGGGATTCTCCGAACGCAG
>PMMB01000358.1 GCA_003165495.1 Gammaproteobacteria bacterium
TCGGTCTCGGTCTCGGTCTCGGTGACAGGAGATTCGTGCATCAATTTATTCAGCTCAGCCGAAACGCCCGGTAATGTAATCGTCGGTTCTTCGGTCTTTCGGAGAAGTGAAAATCTGGCTGGAAGGACCTATTTCCACGAGTTCCCCCATGAACATGAATCCGGTGACGTTCGATACCCGCGCCGCCTGCTGCAAATTGTGCGTGACCACCACGATACAATATTTCTCGCGCAGCGCCTGCAAGGTTTCCTCGACGCGCAATGTGGAAATCGGATCCAGCGCCGCTGTCGGTTCGTCGAGCAACAGCACCTCGGGCTTGACCGCGATGGCCCGCGCAATACATAGGCGCTGTTGTTGCCCGCCCGACAGACTCCGGCCGTCGGCGTGCAGCTTGTCCTTGACCTCATCCCATATCGCCGCATCGCGCAGCGCCGCTTCCACGCGCGACTTCAGATCCGCGCCGCGAACACCGCCGCTCAAGCGCAGGCCAAACGCCACATTATCGAACACCGACATCGGAAACGGCGTCGGCTTTTGGAATACCATGCCGACGCGGTACCGCAATTCAGCAACATCTACCGTGAGGCCCAAAATATCGCGGCCGCCGATGAGCACTTCGCCTTCGGCGCGCTGCTTCGGGTACAGACCGTACATCCGATTCAGAACGCGAAGCAATGTCGATTTACCGCAACCCGACGGTCCGATGAACGCACTGATCGAATAATCGGCCAGGGACATGTTGATGTTGTGCAGGGCCTGCACATCGCCATAAAAGAAATTTAAGGCGCGCATTTCTATTTTCGGCGGCCCTAGGTCTTTCACTGGTTCCGCAGCTACGGGAAGCGGCGCGCGCATTTTCAAATGCTTCGGCGGTTTCGTCGACGGCATCATCGCCCGGATCCTCGCCCCGCTTGCAGCAATGCCAATAGTACCCGCGCAGAAATGCTGAGTACCAATATCGTCACGGTAATGATCAGGGCGCCCGCCCACGCGAGATCCTGCCAATTCTTGTACGGACTCAAGGCAAACTGGAAGATGACGACGGGAAGATTCGCCATGGGGGCATTCAACTGGGTGCTCCAAAATTGATTGTTGAGTGCCGTGAACAGCAGTGGCGCGGTCTCTCCGCTGATGCGCGCGATGGCGAGCAACAGGCCGGTGACGATCCCGCTGCGGGCCGCGGGATACAGCACGCTTAACGTGGTGCGCCAGGGGTACGCGCCGAGCGCAGCCGAAGANNATCGCCAGCGCCAGAGCGCCGGCGATGGCCGAAAAATGACCCATGCGAACCACGACGATCTCATAGACGAATAGACCGATGATGATCGAGGGGGCGCTCAACAGCACATCGTTGATGAAGCGAATGACGGCGCTGAGACGCGAGTTGCGCCCATATTCCGCAAGATAGGTGCCGGCCAGGACGCCGATGGGCGATCCGATCAGAATGCCGAGTAGCGTCATCACCGCGCTGCCGTACAGCGCATTGAGCAATCCGCCTTGGCCACCGGGCGGCGGAGTCATCGCCGTGAACAAATCCCAGGACATGCCCGCCAATCCGTGCGACAGGAGGGTCCACAGGATCGCGGCCAAGCAGGCCAGCCCCGTCATGGTCGCGATGAGGGACAATCCGAGAAAAGCAGCGTTTTTCGCTTTGCGCAGCGCCCGTCGATTCATACCGTGGACCCTGCACGCCGTTCCAGCCGTCGCAGCATGGCCTGTGCGGCCGCGATCACCGCAAAAGTAACGAGAAACAACAACAACCCCAGCGCAATGAGCGACGAGGTATACAGATCGCCCACCGCTTCCGTGAACTCGTTGGCGATGGCCGAAGAGATCGTCGTGCCGGGCGCCAGCAGGGAAGAACTGATTCGATGCGCGTTGCCGATCACGAACGTCACGGCCATGGTCTCACCGAGCGCGCGTCCCAATCCCAACATGACGCCGCCGACAATGCCGACGCGCGAATGCGGCACGACCACGTTCCACATCACTTCCCAGGTCGTGGCACCAAGCGCGTACCCGGATTCCTTGAGCATGGGAGGTACGGTGTCGAAGACATCACGCATGGTCGCCGCAACGAACGGCAACACCATGATGGCGAGAACCACGCCCGCCGTAAGAATGCCGATGCCAAAGGGCGGCCCCTTGAACAGATTCCCAACGAAGGGAATGTTGCCGATATGCCCTATCAACCAAGGTTGCACGTGCCGCTGCAGCACGGGCGCCAGCACGAACAACCCCCAAATACCGAAAATGATGCTGGGCACGGCGGCAAGCAATTCGACGGCGACGCCGATCGGCCGCTTCAACAAGGGAGGACAGAGCTCGGTCAAGAACAGGGCGATGCCGAACCCCGCCGGAACCGCCAGCAGCATCGCAATCGCCGAGGTGACCACCGTTCCATAAATCGGCGCCAGCGCGCCGTATTCATCGGTCACCGGGTTCCAAATCTCGCGCGTCAAGAAGGAGAACCCGAAGTGGGTGACCGCCGGCCACGCGCCCTGCACCAGCGATATAGCCACTCCGCCCAGAATCAACAGCACGAGTATCGCCGCGCTCAGCGTGGCCACGCGGAAAATTCTCTCGTAAATCAACTGCTTTGCGGCGTGCCTCGGATCGATGATCGCCACGATGTCAATGTCGCTCCAGTTATTTGCCGCTCCATATCGGACGGCCGCTCGACGTGATTTCCGAGGCCCAGGTCTTTTTCACCTGCGCAATCAGCGGCGCGGGCAACGGCACGTAGTCCAGTTCGGCAGCCATACTAGCGCCATCCTTGTACGCCCAGGAAAAGAACTTCAACGCCTCATTGACCGACGCGGCATCGTCCGGCTGCTTGTACAGCAGAATAAAGCTGGCGCCGGTAATCGGCCAACTCTTGGCGCCGGCTTGATCGGTCAAGATCAAATAGAAGCTATCCGCATGGACCCAGTCGGCATTGGCTGCCGCCGCTTGAAAGGACTCCGCGGTGGGCGCCACCGCGACCCCCGCTTTGTTGGTGAGCAAGGTGTACGCCATCTTGTTCTGCTTGGCATACGCGTACTCGACGTAGCCGATCGCGCCGTCGGTTTGCGTGGTCATGTTGGCGACCCCCTCGTTGCCCTTGGCACCGATTCCCGTCGGCCATTGCACCGAGGTGTTGGCGCCGACGTTCGACTTGAATTTGGGATTGGCTTTGGACAGGTAATCGGAGAACAAAAAATTCGTTCCCGAGCCGTCCGACCGGTAGACGGGGGCGATCGCGGTGCTCGGCAACGCCAGCTGCGGATTCAGACGCTTGATCTGCGCATCGTTCCACTGGGTGATATCGCCCAAATAAATGCTGGCCACCGTGGCACCGTCCAAATGCAGCTGGCCGGGCTGAACGCCCTTGATGTTCACCACCGGCACGACACCGCCGATGATCATGGGAAATTGCACCAGGCCGGCAGCCTTCAAATCATCCGGCTTCAGGGGCATGTCCGAGGCGCCGAAGATCACGGTCTTGGCCTTGATCTGCTTGATACCGCCGCCTGACCCAATGGACTGGTAGTTGAGGCCGATCCCGGTGAGCTTCTTATAGGCGTCCGCCCATTTGGCGTAAATCGGATAGGGGAAGGTAGCGCCCGCGCCCGAGATATCCACGGCGGCGGCGGCAAGAGTCCAAGTAGCTGCGGCCAGGCCGAGGGCAAGACGTTTGATAATTCTAATTCGCATTTGCATTGGCTGGCTCCGTTTCAAGTGCTGCTGGCGTGAACATCGCGTCCGACAAGCGGGCGCAGCCGGCTTTGAGATCGGTCGAAGAGTTTGCAAGACGAAGTTTCGACGGGAGCGCCGGCGCCTTCCTTGGCGAGCATCATCAATGTGTAATGTTACAATTTTATGACAATGCGGCTCGGGAATCTCAGGCGTGATAGTCAGCCGCGGTGGTCTCGTCAACCGGTACGCGCTGCGAGCTCATCGCGTTGAACACCGGCGTGAGCACGATTGCCACTACAAGATTGAGGACGACCGTGTAGACGGCCGTGTAGCCCGGAAACGTGTGGATGCCCAGGTGCAATGGAAAGGTTGGCGTGAGTTTTGTCGCGATGGCCATTGCCGTGCCCGCGAACGTCCCGACCGCCCAGCCGGCCAGCAGCGCCCAGGAATTGAACCATCGGGTATAGGCGCCAAGCATCACCGGGGGCAGCGTCTGAATAATCCAGATGCCGCCCAGCAGCTGCAGCTGAATGGCGTATTGCGTCGGCACGAACAGGATGAAGACGAGCGCGCCGACCTTGACGATCAGCGACACCACTTTCGCTATTTGCGATTCCTGCTTGTCGGTCGGATTCTTGTTGATGAACTCACGGTGAATATTGCGCGTGTAGAGATTCGCCGCGGCGATCGACATGATTGCCGCCGGCACCAGCGCACCGATGCCGATCGCGGCAAAGGCGATACCCACAAACCAAGAAGGGAAGCTGTGGAGCAATAGCGCGGGTACCGCAAAGTTGTTGCCGAACTGCTTGAAGCCTGCTGCGTATTCGGGAAGCTTGTCGACCCCGGCGGCAATGACGAAGAAGCCGAACAGCGCGAGCAGGCCCAGCATGAAGGTGTAGCCGGGCAGCATCGCGGCATTGCGGCGGATGGCATGACCGCTGCTGGCGCTCAAGATCCCCGTGAGCGTGTGGGGATAGAGGAAGAGCGCCATCGCCGAGCCCAGCGCCAATGTCGCATAGCTGCTGTAGGAGCCCGTGGTATTGGGTCCGGGCACCGCCAGCAAAAGCTTCTGTGCCGGAACGGCCGCAAAGATCTTATGAAAGCCGCCCAACTCGATCGGAATGACGATAATGGCGGCCAACGCTGTGGCATAGATGAGGATGTCTTTGACAACCGCGATCGATGCCGGCGCGCGCAGTCCGCTCGAATAAGTGAAGGCGGCGAGCACCACAAAGGCAACGAGCAGGGGCAAATCGGCGGCCAATCCCGTCCCTGAGATGCCGAGCGCGCCGATCACGACCTGGATGCCGACCAGCTGCAAGGCGATGTACGGCATGGTCGCGACGATTCCGGTCACCGTTACCGCCAGCGCCAGCCAGCGATTTCCAAAGCGGCCGCGCACGAAATCGCCCGCCGTGATGTAGCCGTGCTTGTTGCACACATGCCAAATGCGGCGAAACACCAGGAACAGCAAGGGATAGATGATAATCGTATACGGCACCGCGAAGAACGCGATGGCGCCGGCGCCGAAGGCGAGCGCCGGAACCGCGATAAAGGTATAGGCGGTATAGACATCGCCACCGACTAGAAACCAGGTGATGAGCGTGCCGAAACGCCTTCCGCCCAGTCCCCATTCGTGAAGCTGATCGAGATCGCCCTTGCGCCAATGAGCGGCGGCGAAGCCCAACCAAGAAACGAAGCCAAACAACACCACGAAAATGCTGAGTGCAATCCAGTTCACATCCTGCACGACAATCCCCCGTCGTTCGGTCTTGTTCTTTTAGTCAATCGCTGGTGGCGAAATAAACGATCGCAGTGAAAACCGCGCTGACAATGACCCACAGCATCTGGAACCAGTAGAAGAACGGGATCCCAATCAACGTGGGCTCGACTCTATTGTAGAAGGGAGGCCAAAGAGCCACCGCGAACTGGATGACGAAGAGCAGGTACCACCAGCTCCATCCGCTGCGCTTCTTGTGTGCGTCGATCATTGCGACAACCTCCTTGGGCCAGGGCGTCCGTCGAGGTTGATCCTACGCGTGTCGGTGCGGTCATGTCGACCTCATGGCCTCACAGCCCTGGGCCACGAGGTCGACTTCATTTTGTGAGCTAGAACTTGAATCGCACGCCGATCGTCGTGGTGATATCGGTGGTGTGGTACGGGAATCCCGACGCCAGGCCATCCTTCACGCCGGAGTACATCGCGCCGGCATAGGCATCGAATCGCTTGGTGAGGCGATAGTCGGCATCGAACGAGATGACGTCCTCCGTGCCGCTGCAGGTTCCGGACACGGTCGTGGAACAGCCGGCGACGGCGCCGGTGCCGTACGCGTTCTGTTTGTAGCCATAATAGGCGCCCACCAGGTCCAGCTCCGGAAGCACGGTGTACCGCACGCCCGCCCAGAACACCTGCAAGGTCTTGTCGTTGACGTAGGTCGACTTCGGTCCGCTTTGAACGTTGACGTAGGCGATCGTGTAGGCGGCAACGTTGAAGCCGGCGCTCAGCGGAGTGGACGGATTCGCATATTGGATATGCTCGTAGCCGGCAAAGAACTTCACAATGCCCATGTTGTACAGGCCCATGAGGGCATAGGACGTGTTGTCCGAGACCGTTGCCGCCAGCGCATTGCTCGGGCTTGCGGCGACGCAGCTGCCGCCAGCCGGCAGCGGGTTGGGGCACAAGGTCGTCAAGTCAGTCACCTGAGCCGCGCTGAGTGCGGCGATGGACACCGCGTCCTTGATCTTGGCGTAGTACGCATCGACCGACAGCCCCGCGAACTCCCCGCCGAACGACGCCTCGAAGGCCGAATTGGCGCTCCCGGTGGCTTGATTGAACTTGTACTGCGCCGACAGGTGGCCCGCGCCGCCCGCCGCTGAGCCAAACGAGCCCACATACTTCACCGATGAATCCAAACGGCGATTCTGAGTATCGCCGCCGCCGGCAGTGGTTCCCGATATTCCGATCAAGGAAAATGCCTGGGAGGCGTAATTAGGGTCGTACTTGGCAACACCGTCGGCAAGCACCGTGTTTTGCCGGCCGAAGGTGAACGTGCCGATGGTCTTTGAGCTGAACCCCGCGAGCGACTGTATGAAAGTCTGGCCCGAAGCGCTCGAATCCACATTGGTGGTCTGGTTCCCCGGGTCGGCCTGGGTCCCCAAGGCCCGGCCATTGTTCTGGACCAGCGACTTCAGTGCGTCGCTGATCTGGCCGGATTGCGGATTGAAGAAGGTTTCGAGCTTGAACACCCCCGACCAGTCGCCGACGATGGGCTCGACGCCTTGCAGGCCGACCCGGGAGTTGCTCATATTGCTCGGCGTAACGCCGGTCACCGAGTGATTGCTGTTCTTCGAGACGACTTCCGCGCTGCCGCCGACGAAGTAATCGTTAATGGGCGCGCCGTGCGACTGGTCTTGAATGCCCACGTCCACGATGCCGTACAAGGTGATGCCATGAAACGTCAGGCTGTCGTCGGACGCCGGTGCAGCGGCGGCGCTTTGCGCCTGCGCCAAACCTGTTGCTGCCAACAAACTAAGGAACAAACCGATCGTGAGAGGAGCCAAACCGCGACGGTCGCGAACTCCAGAGGTCATTGGAAAAAGCGTCATATCTCCGTCACTCATTGCTGTACTCCCGCAGTTTTCGTCGTTGGATTTAACCGACGTGATGTTACGTTTGTGTTACAGGGATTAACTTCCGATGTCGTTTTTTTGCAACAATGCGGCTTCGATGCCCCCATAGATGCTCATATATCACATGTGAAAAAGCGAGGCAATCAGCGCGCGGAAAGCGCAGCAGTACGAACTCGGCGGCACGGCGGCGTCTGCGCGATTAGAACGCGACTTGGAATCGCGTAAAAAAGGCGCTTTCATTGGCGTGAACTTTGCCATCTGCAGCAATGTGGCATCGTCACCGACATACTCGCCCAACAGGGCGAAACTTTTATAGTAGTAGAACGCCTGCGGGGATATGCGTGTTCTTCCCGCGTCCTAGACCGTCGTCAAAGACGTGGCGCAAATGATTGTCTATCGCTTCGCGAGCCCGGAACACGCGCGAGCGCACGGTGCCAACAGGGCAAGACATTGCAGACGCCACCTGTGAGTAGCTGAGCCCTTGAAATTCGCGCAATACAATGGCGGTGCGCTGCTCTTCACAGAGTACCTCAATCGACGCATTCACTGCGGAGCAGATCTCATCCGTCAGCGCCAGTTCTTCCGGCGTGTCCAGATCCTTCAGCGCTACGGAGGAATCATTCGTGTCATCGCCAAGCCTATGATTGGACACAAATACGCTCGCATTGCGCGAGCGAAGCGCCAATACGGTCTTTGCAGAGTTGACCGCGATGCGATGCAGCCAAGAATAGAATGCTGCATCGCCGCGAAAGTTCTCTAGCCCCCGATAGGCCTTGATGAAAGTGTTCTGTACCGCATCTTCGGCGTCAGCGCGATTGCGCGTATAGCGCATCGAGAGCTTCATGACGCGGTGCCGGTATTTACTTACGAGCGCATTGAATGCGCTGTGTTCACCGGACTGAGCGCGCAGCACGAGCATTCGATCGCAAGACTTCACATCCATAATCAATTCCAATTCCGAAGGGCGTTGTCGGCGTCCCCGGTGTTTCAACTCATTCGGCTTACAGGCCGATATCGGATGCCTCATGTTGACTGCTAGGTTGGGGCATTTAGATTAAAAATCGCCTAACGCCGCATTAGAAAATGCGTGCAGGCTTCACGGTAATGAGGATCGAGGTATTGCGGGAGTGGATATTTACCCTTTCGGCGTCATTTCGGGCGCGTTCGCCGGAACGTCAATCGGTACCGGCGCGTCAACCAGACTCTCGCGACCCGAAGCAGCTCTGAAATGGGGGGTGCGGGGAAACGTCACCCGGAAACAACTACCGGCCTCGACGCGGCTCTCAACCTCGATATCAGCGCAGTGCACCGAACAAATGGATTTAACAATCGACAATCCGAGCCCCGCGCCACCGTCCTCGCGCGAGCGGGCCTCATCAACGCGAAAGAATCGATCAAATACATGGGGGATCGAGGCGGACGGAATGCCAATGCCGGTGTCCGATACCTCTAGGACGACGCCCATGTCATCCGCTGCGGTGCGCAACCACACAGTCCCCCCTCGCTTGGTAAAGCGGATCGCGTTATCAAGGAGATTGACGATGATCTGTTTAAGTCGCGCTCGATCCCCGCGCACCAGCGCTTTTCGTAGCGCAGATAACTCGATCTCAATACCGCGATCGTCCGCCATCAGACGCATCTGCTCGGCGGTGCTGAACGTCAATTCTGCCAAGTCGACGTCGGCCCAATCGCGCTGAGATTCGCCGGCGTCAAGGCGCGACAGAACGAGCAATCCGGACACCAGGTGTTCCAAGCGTGCAACTTCTTCGAGAACGCTGCCGACGCGTTCGCGCAGGTCCCGTTGCGTCACCGTGGATTCACCGGCGAGTTCCTGCAGTTCGCCTTTGATCACCGTGAGCGGTGTGCGAAGCTCGTGGGATGCATCCGCAAGAAATCGACGCGACGTCTGTACTGAGTCGCGTAATCGTCCCAGCATCGTGTTGAGCGAGATCGACAGGCGTTCCAGCGCATCGCCGCTCGGTACGACCGGAAGCCGCAGCGTCAGATTCTGCAAGCTCATTTGTTCGGCGGTCTGCGATAGTCGATCGACCGGCCGCAATGCCCGGGTAACGAGCCAATAGCCGCCTCCTGCGGCGCAGACAATGAGCACCGGCAGCAGCAACGCGAGCAGATCCAGCAAGCGGTTCAGCACTTCGTCGATCGACCCGAACGAGACCCCCAACTCGACGATGTAGTTGCCGGAAACCGCATTAACCGGTGTCGTGCGAATCATCAGGTGCTGGTCGCCTACGATCGCTGTGGCAGGCGGCGCAGTGTCGGCGGAGTGTGTCCGCGTTACCGCGCTCACCAACGACGGATCGAAGCTTCGATCTGAGGGCGGACCGGAGCGATATATCAACGTCGCCGGCTCACGGGTCACGCGCACGAAGCGATTGTTAAATTCCGGGGCGACCCGAGTATCGATCTCGCGGACGATCGCGCTATCGGTAACGTCAGCCGGAGCCTGGATGAGGATTTGCTCGACCTGTGCCGAGCGGCGGCTCACTGAATCACGTAAATTCGATCGCAGGTAGTGTTGCAGACCGTAGAAAGTGGCCGTCCCGACGAGTGCGAATGTCGCACTCAAGAGCAGCGTGTACCACGCACCCAACCGAAATGCGAGTGAACGATAATTCATTCAAGTGCAGCGTGTCGCTCCGGCTCCGCCTCGCGCACACAGTAGCCCACCCCACGCACGGTATGAATGAGCTTGACTGAGAACGGTTCGTCGACTTTTCGGCGCAAGTACCGGACATAAACATCTACGATATTGGTCACTCCCTCGAAGCTCTGATCCCACACGTGATTGAGTATCATAGTCCTCGAGAATACTCGGCCGGGCGAGCACAGGAGGTATTCGAAGAGCGCGTATTCTTTTGCGGTGAGCTCGATCCGATGGCCGTCGCGTCTGACCTGCTGGGTGAGCCGATTGAGTTCGAGATCGGCGATGCGCAACACATCGACCCGTTCGACGGGTGTGCGCCGCAGAAGGGCCTTGATGCGCACCAACAGCTCGGCGAAATCGAAGGGCTTGGTCAGGTAGTCGTCAGCGCCCGCCTCAAAATGCATCACTTTGTCGTCGATCGCGTCGCGCGCCGTCAGGACAAGCACCGGAAGGGAAGAATGGGATTGGCGCACTCGCCGCAATAGTTCCGTGCCACTCAATTGCGGGAGCATCAAGTCGAGTACGAGCAGATCGTATTCATTCGAGTTGACATAGCTTTCCCCTTCGCGACCATTGCCTGCGAGGTCGACCGCGAATCGTTCGGCGCGCAACCCACGAGCAACGAATTCAGCCAGTTTGCAATCATCTTCGACAATGAGTATTCGCATAGGGACTCCCTCCATTCCGCACTTCACCGCGTTCGCATTAGAGTGTCGTTAGATCATCATTAAATCGCTGGTCATGGGGCGGAACTCGTTAGCGCACGTCGAAACGCGGCGAT
>PMMB01000210.1:0-1560 GCA_003165495.1 Gammaproteobacteria bacterium
GGGGTGGGTAAGTCCACCACCGCGGCGAATCTGGCGCTGGCCTGGGCCGCCCAGGGCGCCAAAGTCGGCTTGCTGGACGCCGATATCTACGGTCCCAGCCAACCCCTGATGATGGGCTTGGCCGGCGCCAAACCGGTCAGCGCGGATGGCAAACATTTGAACCCGGTGCGTGCGCATGGCGTCGAAGTGATGTCCATCGGTTTCATGATCGACCAAGAACAGCCCATGGCGTGGCGCGGGCCGATGGTGACCCAGGCCCTGACGCAGCTGCTGGGCGACACGAATTGGGGTGAACTGGATTATCTGGTGGTCGATATGCCGCCCGGCACCGGCGATATACAGTTGACCCTCGCGCAGCGCGTTCCCGTCAGCGGCGCCGTCATCGTCACCACACCCCAGGATATTGCCCTGCTGGATGCGCGCAAAGGTCTCAAGATGTTCGAGAAGGTCGAGGTTCGCGTGCTCGGGGTGGTGGAGAACATGAGCATGCATGTGTGCAGTCAGTGCGGTCATGTAGAACACGTGTTCGGCAGCGGCGGCGGCGCGCGGATGGCAACGCAATACGGCGTGCAATTGTTGGGCGAGCTGCCGTTGGATATCCGTATCCGCGAGGATGCGGACGGCGGCTCTCCGACGGTGATTTCCGAGCCCGGCAGCGCGCGCGCGCAGGCCTACTTTCGGATGGCGCGTCGTACGGCGGCGCGGTTGGCGACCCTGAACAAGGATTACAGCCGGGCATTCCCCAAGATCACCGTAGAAGCGACGTAATGAGCATCAAGAGTGATCGTTGGATTAGGCGCATGGCCTTAGGCAAGGGCATGATCGATCCGTTCTCGCCCGAACAAGTGCGGGTCGCGGGCGGCCACAAAATCGTTTCCTACGGCACCTCGAGCTATGGCTACGACGTACGCTGCGCCGATGAATTCAAGATTTTCACCAACATCAACTCCACCATCGTGGATCCGAAGAATTTCGACGAAAAATCCTTCGTGGATTTCAAAGGACCCGTCTGCATCATCCCGCCGAATTCCTTTGCGCTGGCGAGTACGGTGGAATTCTTCCGCATTCCGCGCAGTGTCTTGACGGTGTGTCTCGGAAAAAGCACTTATGCAAGGTGCGGGATAATAGTCAATGTAACGCCACTGGAGCCGGAGTGGGAAGGGCACGTCACCTTGGAATTTTCCAATACTACGCCGCTGCCGGCAAAGATCTACGCCAATGAAGGCGTGGCGCAAATGCTATTCTTCGAATCCGACGAGGTCTGCGAAACCTCGTACCGGGATCGCGGCGGCAAGTACCAGGGGCAGCGCGGCGTAACATTGCCGAAGACCTAGCGCTGTAGAGTTTTGATCCGCATGGCGAACTCCAATTTGCCGTCGCGGGTCCGTTCCGCCTGAACCGGTACGAAACCCAAGGACGGTGCAAACCACATCCGCAAGATGCGATTGTTGCCGGCGCGCCGGCTTGCGACGACGATGGTGTCCAGCGGCCCCAGGGCGGTTCTGATATTGGCGACCCCTTCCTGGGTATAGATAAATTCCTTGAGTTCATCCTTGTCGA
>PMMB01000210.1:1595-7685 GCA_003165495.1 Gammaproteobacteria bacterium
TCGACCGCGTTCTTTTCCGACGTGCCGCGAACGCGTCCGGCACCCCAATCGAAAGCCAGATCCACGGTGGATGAGCCATCCTCGGCGCGGTATTTTTCCGGGCGGACGTGGTCAGCATTGATGCTCAGCCAGCTTTTCTGCGTGACCTCGTTGCGGTACAGCCGGAAGATGCCGTGCGCCGTAATCGTCCACGTATACAGGTAATGGCCGGGTTCCGTGTCTTGCTTGAATTCGAGGTCGCTGGTACCCACGCTGATGCTTTTCCAGTCCGCTTGGTAGTGGGCGGAAAAGGGCGCAATGCCGGCATCGGCGGCCGTGGGCATCTGCGCCCCGGCCGTAGGGCCGGCCATGATCGCCAGCGACAACGCAATGAATCCTCGAACGCTCATGGCTGGCCTCTTATCATTCGGCGCCGGTGAACTGCACAGGCTCGCGCAGCTGCCGGCCGTCCAGCCACGCTTGACCGTCGCCGTATCGCAATCGCCCCTCGCAGAACCAGCGCACGGCGAGAGGGTAGATGCGGTGTTCCTGGGCCTGCACCCGAGCCGCCAAGCTCGCCTCGTCGTCGTTCGCCGTCACGGCAACGCGAGCCTGGATGACCGGCGGACCGCCGTCGAGCTGTGCGGTCACAAAATGCACCGTCGCGCCATGCTGCGGCTCGTGCGCCTCCAGAACGCGCCGGTGCGTGTGCAAGCCTGGGAATTTGGGCAGCAGCGACGGATGGATGTTCAATATTTTTCCGGCAAAGTCCGCCACGAATTGCGCGGACAAGATGCGCATGAATCCGGCCAGCACGATCAACGAGGGCGAGCAATCTGCGATCGCAGCGGCCAAAGCACGATCGTAGGCGGCGCGATCCACCGTTTTGGCGGCGGCCAGCGCTTGCACCGGGACGCCGAGATTGCGTGCCGCCTCAAGCCCGGCGGCATCGGGTTTGTCCGAAAACACTTTGGATACCGTGTAGGCCGCGCCGGCGTCGCGGCTTCGCTCGATGAGCGCGCGCATATTACCGCCGCGTCCCGATATGAGGATGACGATCGAAGCATGCGGTTGCGCGCTATTCAAGCGATGACGACACCGCGAGAACCCGCGCGCACTTCACCGATGACGAGCGCCTCTTCACCCATTTCGCGCAGGATGTGGATGGCACGATCGGCATCGCCCGCCGCCAGGTGCACCGTCATGCCGATACCGCAATTAAATACCCGATACATTTCCGCGTCGGCAACTTGGCCTTGGCGCTGCAGCCAGTCGAACACCGCTTCGCGGCGCCAGGACTTGCGTTCCAGAACGACTTCCAAACCATCGGGCAGCACGCGCGGAATGTTCTCCAGGAGGCCGCCGCCCGTGATATGGGACAAGCCGCGTACCGGGAGCTGCGCGATCAGCCGGAGCACGGGTTTCACGTAGATGCGCGTCGGCGCCATGAGCCGATCGATGAGACTCACGCCGTCAAGAGGCGTCTTAAGGTCGGCGCCCGCGACCTGCAGTATTTTTCGAATCAACGAAAATCCGTTGGAATGGGGTCCCGAGGACGGCAGTCCCAGAACGACGTCACCGGCGCGCGTTGCGGATCCATCGATGATGGCGTCCTTTTCCACGATCCCGACGCAGAAACCCGCCAGATCGTAGTCCTCGCCGTGATACATGCCCGGCATCTCGGCCGTTTCGCCGCCCACCAGTGCGCAGCCGGCTTGCACGCACCCCTCGACGATGCCGGCGATCAGGCGTTCGCCCACGCCCACATCGAGCTTGCCCGTCGCAAAGTAGTCGAGAAAAAACAGCGGCTCGGCGCCTTGGACGATCACGTCGTTGACGCACATGGCCACCAAATCGATGCCCACCGTATCGTGGCGGTGGGTGTCGATCGCGAGNNTCGACCAAGGCGCCGAAACCGCCTATCCCGCCGAGCACCTCGCGGCGCATCGAACGCCTCACGAGGGGCTTGATTCGTTCGACGAGTTCCTCGCCGGCGTCGATATCGACTCCAGCCTCGCGATAGGTTACGGGGGCTCGCTCAGTCATTCGTATCCTTTATGGTGGGTCGGCCGGCTGTGGTATTTTACATCAGGGGACTCAGGGCTTTCGCGATAACACCATGTCACAGTACTTCAGCGGCTTTTCTCTGCGAAATTTGCGTCCGGCAGTGTTTTTGTGCTTAAGCGTGGCCGCACTCTGCCTGGGGGATGCGGCGCTCGCGCTGACTCGTGCAGAACTGTATCAGGCGACGGCGCCCGTGGCCGACCGCTCCGAGGCGGCGCAGACCGCGGCCTTCCAAACCGCAATGAAGATCGTGCTGGTTCGCGTCACTGGTCGTCGCTCGGCCGAGGATGACTCGGCGCTGGCGCCGCTGGTCGACAACGCGCGCCGCTACGTGCAGCAGTATCGCGGCGCCCAGGACGGTCAAGTGTGGGTATCGTTCGACGGTCCGGCCATCGAACGTTGGCTTACACAGAATGGCCAGCCTCTTTGGGGCCATGAACGACCGACGACCTTCGTTTGGCTGACTGCCCAAACGGGTCCCCAATCCGGCGTTGTCATCACCGCCGACGATGCGTCCGAATTGAAAATGGCAATCGATGCGGCGGCTGTGTTGCGCGGCGTGCCGCTGCTCTGGCCGAGCGCCGCCGACGTGCAAAGAAATCGTCTGGACTATGCCGGCGTGAACGGCGCCGCGCCGTCCACCCTCGCGGATATCGGGCGGCGCTTGGGCGGTGAGGGGATACTCATCGGCCGGGCTATCGGTACGAGTGGGGCCGCCAATGTGCGTTGGACACATTTGTTTCAGGATCGCGGCAGCGAATATTCCGGCGCGTTGGAGGGCGTGAACAGCGCGGCGGATTTGTATGCGGGGCTCTTCGCCGCCAGCGGCAATCTCGCGCCGATCGATATCGAGGTGACGGGAGTCGGCGATCTTCGAGAGTACGCGAATGTGCAGACCTATCTGGAATCGCTGACGTTCATTTCGCATGTAAGCGTGGTGGCCTTGACAGGCGATACGATTGGATTTCGTCTGGCGACGCGTGGCGGCGCCGAATCGCTGCGGCGCACGCTTTCTTTGAACGGGCGTTTGCAGTCGATCGCCGCCGGCGACAATGGGATTCTGCGCTTTCAACTGCGTCATTAATCGCGTGTCCTGGTCTCCGCGCCAAATCCCGAACATCATCAGCTCGATCAGAATTCTGCTCGTCGCACCCATCGCGGTGGCACTGGCGGATCATCAGCTGACGATCACCATCGCCTTGTTCGGTGTCGCGGCGCTGTCGGATGCCGCCGACGGCTTTCTCGCCAAGCGCTACGGCTGGCAGAGCGAACTCGGCGCCGTGCTCGATCCGGCCGCCGACAAATTATTGCTGGTAACCGTATTCATCACGCTGGCTTACCTGAAGCTCGTACCACTGTGGTTGATGGCGGCGGCAGTGGCGCGGGATGTGATCATCGTGCTCGGTGCGCTGCTTTACCGGTATTGGTTCGGGCCGCTCAACGTGCGTCCGTCGATGTTGAGCAAATTCAACACGCTGTGTCAGGCGGCATTCATTATGGCGGTCGTTGGCCGAGAGGAGTTCTCAGTGCCGCCGGCGTGGGTCGCGATGGTGCTCGGCGCCCTGGTGTTCGTGACGGTGGTGGTGAGTGGCATCGATTACGTCCTGATTTATAGCCGGCGGGCATTGAGTCTCGCGAGACCGCGAGGCACGGCGCGCGCCGCTACGCGCGCCGGCGACCGGCGCCCATGAAGCAGCTCGCCCTCGGAGTCCGGTTGCGCGCGGACGCGGTATTCGAGAGTTTTTGGCCGGGCCTCAATAGCGAAATCATCGCGACCTTGCGGATGCCCAGTACGGCGCCGCTGTGGCTTTGGGGTGCGGGCGGCTCGGGCAAGACCCATTTGCTGCAAGCCGTGTGTGCGGCCGCAGGCGAAGCGGCAGCGGGGGCGCCGGGCGCCGGTGCAGCGGCTGCTTATTTTCCGTTGGCTCGCTCGCTTGCATTGCCCCCCGAGGCGCTGGCGGGCTTCGAGCGCACTCGGGTGCTGTGCGTCGACGACGTCGACGCTGTGGCCGGAGATTTGGCGTGGGAGAGAGCGCTGTTCCGCCTGTTCAACGAAGCGGCCGAATTGCGCACCCGGCTGATTTTTGCCGCCGCCGCGCCGCCGCGTCAATCTGATTGGCGTCTCGAGGACTGGCGATCGCGGGCTGCCGCCTGTGTCGTCTACCAACTGCGGGAGCTCGACGACGAAGGCCGCATCGAGGCGCTGCGGTTGCGCGCGGCGCAGCGAGGTTTGCAGCTACCGTACGAGACATCCGAGTATTTACTGAAGCGCATGCCGCGGGACCTGCGCTCGTTGTTCGAAATCCTCGACCAACTCGACGAGGCGTCGTTGGTTGCTCAGCGCCGGCTCACGATTCCCTTCATTCGCGATGCGCTCGAGAAACACGCAAGAACAAAATCATAGTGCAGAACCAACCGAATACCAGCAGCAAGCTCATTGCGGCCACCCAGCGCGCGGCGGGGTTGACCAGCAATTCGGTCAGCGCAAACGCGAGATAGGGAATGGCGAACAAGGTGGCCCAGGCNNGCGAGGATGCAAATCGGCCACGGATACCCGGCCATCATCCACGCGAGCAGACTCAAGACGACCGCGATCCAGAGCCAAATGGTCATTGAACGCGCGGTGCTTTCGATACTCACAAGCGGCTCTGCAAGCGATCCGCGAGTGCTGCCACTCGGTTGCCCAAGGCGCGCGCCAGCTCACGTTCCGTTTCCGACAATTCGCCATGACCGCTGAGGACGGCCACATGGCTCGCGCCGTAGGGTGTGCCGCCGCTGCGTGTATCGGTCAAGCCGCGTTCGCTGTACGGCAGACCGACCAAGTACATTCCGTGGTGGAGGAGAGGAATCATCATGGACAGCAACGTCGATTCCTGACCCCCATGCAATGTTTGGGTGGAGGTGAACACGCCGGCCGGTTTGCCCGCCAGGGCGCCGGAAAGCCATAGCGCGCTCGTGCCATCCAAGAAGAATTTCACCGGTGCCGCCATATTGCCGAAACGCGTCGGGCTCCCCAGGATGAGTCCACAGCATTGCACCAAGTCGTCGTGGCTGGCATAGGGAGGTCCCTCGTTCGGCACTGATGGATCGAGCCGTTCCGTGGTGGCGGCCACCGGTGCAACCGTGCGTAGCCGGGCCTGCATACCGGGGATGGTCTCGACGCCGCGACAAACTTGCCGAGCCAGAGCGGCGGTGCTGCCTTGGCGTGAATAATACAGAACCAGAATTTCGTTCATCGGTAGTCTTCCGGGAAATCATCAGGGATTTTGCGCGCGTGCTGCGCCGGCGCAACGGATTCATCGCGCCCCGCCGCGCATTGTATAACGGCGGTTCGTTTGACGGCTCTGGCGGCTATTGCTAGTGTCCGCGAACCCTATGTTGCGCTTACTTGCCGTATTTGTCGGTGTTGCCTGCCTGGTCGGATGTGCCGGAGCGCCCGTGCAAGAGATGAGCGACGCTCGGCAGGCCATCGCCGCCGCCCGGGCGGCCGGCGCGACGACCGCTGCATCGCCGGATTTCTACGCTGCCCAGGCCGCCATTGCGCGTGCGGAATCGCACCTAGAAGCACAAGAATTCACCCGAGCCCGCTTGGCGGCGATGGAAGCCAAGCGCCACGCCGCCACCGCCCTCGCCGACGCGAATGCGCAACACCCAGAGGCGCCCGTGCCACTGCCGCATTGAGGCGGGCTCAAATTGGACCAAGTCATTCGACGTTTTCGCGTTTTTGGGAAAGTGCAGGGCGTGTATTTCCGGCACAGCGCCCGGCTCGAGGCCAAGAGGCTGGACATCCGCGGCATCGCACGCAATTTACCGGACGGCTCCGTCGAGGTCCTCGCGCAAGGCCGGGCAGCCGCGGTCGAGCAACTGCGGGTGTGGTTGCAGCGCGGACCGGCGCAGGCGCGGGTAGGCGAGGTGCGCGAAACGGCGCCCGGCGAAACGGCGCCCGGCGAAGCGGAGTCCATCCCGGCTGGCTTTGAAGTTTATTGACTTAGTGGTTTTGACGTTAACGTCAAAACGTCAGGATTTTTTTAGAAACGCCAAACCCGC
>PMMB01000046.1 GCA_003165495.1 Gammaproteobacteria bacterium
AGTGGGGGCGTCCATGTACTGCCTCCACGCCGACCGGAGACAACGCAACTTACCGGTGCGGTTCCTTTGCAGATTCATCATGCGGCCATCGGCTGAGACAGCGTGCATTCATTTATTTGACGGTACGCTTTCAGGATGAGGCTTATTTGGAGGCGTGGTCCACAAGGGCGGCCGGCACATGTAGCGCGTGAAGAAATTCGAGTGGAAGTATCGCCGTTGCGCTACCGGTTTCGTTCGACCAATAGAGCGTTAGCGAGCCGGGACTTCGCACCATGGGGTAGAACAAACTGCCGGTCCGAGTCTCGCCCGGGGCGAGCGTCAACGGAAGCGGCAGACGCCGGCGTTTGAACTCCGTCGTCACCGCCTTCTTGTTATGGTGATTGATGCCCAAGACAGATGCATAGTACACAGGCAGGACGACTATCGTAGCGACTGCCGCCCCGACCATACCGGCCGAGACGAATACCGTACTTCCCGCTGCAGCTGAGACGGTGGCGGCTCCGACGCCGACGATTAGCACGCCAGGTCCGGCAGCACGCATAAAAGCCTCACCACGGTCGCGATATTGCTTCTCGAGTTTTTTGCTCTGTTTTTCAAGTGCCCAGGGGTCGCTGACCGCTGCGTAGGGCGTTCCGGCGGAGTCGGTGAGCGTTGCGGAATCGATGGTGAGCGGCCGCTCGCCGTGATTCTCGAAAGCGACGACGTATTCGTCCCACAATGCTTTGCGCTTCCAAGAACCCGGGCCGCCATAGCTGATGAGGGCGACGAGCGTTGCCTGCAACGGCGGTGAGGGCGGGAAGGCGATGTTGATAGGCTGTACGGGCGGCGTGTCTTTCTTGGCGAGCTTGTATTTGGTGGCCACGCAGCCACACTGACAGCAGAGCACCAAGGCAATGATTGTCGCCGTCAGGAACGCCTGCCGGCGACCAAAAAACGGAGATGACGCTGCGCCCACCGCCTGAGTCTATGCTTCTGAGCAACTTCGAGCAGCGCCGATGCGTCTCGCCCTGACTTTCAGCGAGCGCGCAGAATGGCGGGTATTGGATGGCCATGCTGATCGCGTGACTGGCCGGTGTTGGCCGGACAGCCCGCGGCGGCGGCGGCGGTGTCGGCCAACGCGTACTCCCGACCCTGAACGGGCATTCCCGAGCGACTGCTTGCAGGCGTCACAGAATTTGGGTCAATGCTCTTCCGCCGGCCAGCGCCGCCAGCAGCATCAACAGGCGCAAGACCCAGCGTCGAAAGTCCACCGGGTCCGCGTTCATAAAGCCGCGATTGCCTAGCCAGATCCCGCCAGTCAACGCCGGCAGAAAGAGCAGGGCGCGCCAGAGCGTCGTCACGCTGAGCAGTCCGCTCCAGCCCTGCCACGCGAGTGCGGTCACGTCGGTCATCAGGAAGAAGGCGATCATCGAGGCACGACCCGCCGCCGCGCCGGCCGGGGAACTGAAGAAGAATAAGATCACCGGCGGGCCGCCGATTCCAAAACTGCCGTTGAAAAGGCCTGATGCCGTTCCCGTGGCGAAGGTGACAGCGGGACCGGGCAGTGAGTTTAGGGCGTAGCCTCGGGCTAAGAGGATCGCAGCGATAAGCACGAAGACAGCGAGCGCCAGGGTCATGGGAGCAGCTGGTACATGAACGAGCGCATAGACGCCAAAGGGAGTGCCCACGAGGGAGCCAACGGCGAGCCAAAGAAGCGCCCGCCAGTGGATATCACGCCAAACGCTGGGCAGGAGATGCAGGCTTGCCGCGACCTCCATGATAAAGATTGACGGCACGATCTCCGTCGGCGGCAGAAGGAGAGAGAGTGATGTTACGGCGAGCAGAGAGAAGCCGAATCCGCTGTAACCTCGGACGACCGCGGCGCCGAAGATGCATACGACGGCGTAGAAGAGAATCAGGATCTGCATGGGTCGAAGTGCCGCAAGGGTTTTTGGCGAACCTGAACGTCCGGCATGGTCGCGGATGATCTTGGCATTAGCAACAAACGCAAGATGTTCGGTAACAATCGACCGCTTGGCGGCCCGCAAATTTGAACGGGCGAGTGACCGAAACTGGCCTCCTGTCAGCGACTCAACTCAAACACATTCGCCGACAGTCGCTTCGCGACCCCAACCCGCCAATGTTCAACGTCGGCTTTACTGCACGCTAACGGGAGGTCACTTCAACTGTTGTTCGACGGAATCATGGAGCCGCTGCTCGATTAGTGACGCCACGGGGCGCTGCCCGAACGCAGCTAGGCAAGGCGGTGCTGGTTGCTATCGAGTGAGGGGACTATGATGAGTCATTCGGAGGGTTGCATCCATGCCAAGACCGTATCCCGCATTTTTTCTCGGCGCGACTCTGCTCTTTCTTGGCGCCTGTGCCACCACAACCTTCACCTCGACGTGGAAAGCGCCGGATGGGCAAACCATCAACCCGGCGGGCAAGACCATAGCGACCGTATTTGTCTCGGGTGATGAGCGCAATCGGCATGCCGCCGAAGGCGCGCTAGCTAAAGATCTCAACGCGCGCGGCGCCCACGGCGTGCCTGGCTACACGCTATTGCCGAACGAGATACGCGGGGATGCTATGGCGATGTGACACCCGGGGCCAGCAATGCGACAGGAGTCACCGAACTGCGACACTTCGACACCCTCGTCTCGGTGGAAACTCTGGTGTATTCGCTCGATCGCGATGAGCTTTTATGGTCGAGCACGAGCCGCACCACCAACCCCAAGGATATCGAGAACCTGGTGAACGAAGTCGCCGACGCGACCGCCAAGGAAATGGTCAAGCAGGGGCTCCTCGCCCACCAGTGACGGTGCGCCCACGAGCGTCCGCTTCGCGACGGCGATTTCGTAACCATCACTGACCGGATTTGGCCGATACCGGCAAAATCCAAATCGTCAAACTCCCGTCACTCTCTTTCGAGTTCCACGACAGTCGATATGCGGGCGAGCCGTTTCAATTGACGCGCGAAATCGAATCCAAGTTCGGAAAACCTGAGCTGCAGTGACTACGCTCTTTTTTGCCGCCATTTTCCCCGCACCAAACAAGCTTATGCGGGGTAATTCTATCTGGGCATCTACAGGACCCCGAAAGTTACCCCCAAAATAGCCGGCTGGTAGCGAACTTTGCCGATCGTTGGCGAACATCATTTTCGAAGTAATTCGAGTCCGGCACGTCGATTTTTCTTGGGTTTTGCCTTCCTGGCGAACGTCCCCGAACATCTCCGAACGTCTACGAATAGTGGGCCCGCTCACCGTCGAATTAAAGCAACAAACACCTGCTTTTATAGGCATTCGCCCAATTCGATATTCCCGGTTACCCAGGAAGTTACCGAGACACGTCGGCGCTTCGCTTTTGTCTTAATTCCTTTGGCTCGGGACTTAGCCTGCGATCTAGAAAATATCTTCGACCCGCATAGCAACAGACAGAGGCCTACGGAGTGTAGAGAGGATCAGGACAGTGCGTACCAGGTTCCACGTCCCGCACCATGGCGCACCAGATGAGCTTTGTCTACAAGCGCCGTTACGTGATCTTTTATGGTGTTTCGGCTTGCGCCGTTTGCCTTGACGATGTCGCTGATCGTGACATGACCGCGTTCGCGGCAGAGTTCAAGAATCTGTACCGATAGCTCTGGCAGATCGCCAAGCAAAATTCGTTCGCGTGCGATCTTTTTCTCGAGACGCAATTTCTGTTCGGTTAGCACTCCAAGAAAGTAGACCAGCCAGGGCTGCCAGTCTGGTTTAGCCGTTCTGATTGTGCCTTGCGTTTGCCGAAGCGCTATGTAATAGCGCTCCTTGGTTTGCTCGACGACGCTCTCTAGCGAGCTATAGGGTACGTACGCATAGCCGCTGCGCAAAAGCAGCAGGGTCGTGAGAACTCGCGAGAGTCGTCCATTGCCATCCTGGAACGGATGGATCGCAAGAAACGACACGATGAAGACGGCGATGATAATCAACGGGTGCACGGCTTCGTCGCTGAGCGCTTTGGCAGTCCAGGCGATAGGGGCCGCCATCTGGCCGGGAGTGCTGAATGGCGTGGTGGTCTCAAACACGACGCCGAGGTTTTTACCGTCGGCGTCGAATGCAGCGACATCATTGGACAGAGTTTTGTATTCGCCTCTGTGGCGCTCATCCTTGGTGGAGTATTTCAGAAGGTCGCGGTGCAGTTGCCGGACGTGATTTTCTGTCAGGTCGATAGCTTCCCAGGAAGTAAAGACCGTCTCCATGGCGTCGGCGTAGCCCGCAACTTCTTGCTCGTCGCGGCTAGTGAACGACTTAATGTCCAGATTAGAAAGGAGCAGCTCCACTTCCCTGTCGGTGAGCTTCGCACCCTCAATTCGGGTAGAGGATGCGGCGCTTTCGATCGTCGCTACGCGTCGCAGGGCAGAAAGCCGTTTCGGCGCGATACGTCCGATCGCGCGCCAGGCACCCTTGAATTCATCAATTCCACCGACGAGTTTCAGCACATCCGGGGTTATGGCCAGACCTGCGATATTGGGCATGCCATCCATTTATACCTCCAATTCCATCCAATTCACTATCCCATGCACACATCCAATTGTCCATCCAATTCCATCCAATTTACGTGTTTGGCGGCCGCATCGGCCGGTAGTTTCCGTCGCTTCAAAGATCGCGCGTCATTTTGGGGTGGCTGTCGAGATGCTCTTCTCCTTCGAGCGCTTCGAATCCATTGCCATGACGCTCAAGCGCGCAGGAGAAGATGAATGAACCGGAATCCCCGCCCGGGTCGCCGATGAGATGTCCGATGCTCCATCGGTCGATCGCAAGCACCGGCCATTACGCTGGATCCCGATTTGGCCGATCGCTTTCTCGTGCGCCCTGTTCATTCTTTCCTTGACCTGGCCGCCAGCGCTGGATCTGGTCTCGCCGGGCGCCGTCATCGCCGTCATCGTGGGACTTATGGCCGGCATCATGGGAATGGTGCCGGGTATCCATATGAACGGGCCGTTGGGAAAACCTTCGCTCGAAGATGATGAGCGCGAGGCGGCGCTGAGAAAGGACTCCTTCCTGTTTTGCCTTGGGCTGCTCGCCTTTCTCAATTGCCTCGGCCAACCCTTCCTCATGATCCTGTCTCATTTGCAGAATTGGCAAACCGTGCAAAGTGCGAGCGTCGCAGCATCGGCCTTGATGCTGAATGCCACCTTGTTCGGATGCTTGCCGACACTCTATGCGAGCTGGAATTTACGGCAATTGCCGAAAGAATGATCGCGTCTGCGATTTGCCGTCCTGGCGAACGTCTGCGATCGTTGCCGGATATCTACGAATAGTGGGCCCGCTCGGACTCGAACCGAGGACCAAGGGATTCACTTCTGCCCCGCCGTTTCCGGAGGGAGTGGACTATCTCTTCACCCCAGTGGGGTGCGGGACGCTCTAGCCTGTCATTAAGCGCAACTCAAGCGCTCAGGTAGTCTCTGCACCTTCCGGCGGTGTACCGCCGGCTTGGCTCAGGGTTGCCATCAGCCGAGCTGTTAAGGTTTCCCTGAATTCATCCCGTCCACTTCGCACCTTGCGATGCGAAGGCACCATTGATTGATGAGTCCCCTGCTCTAACCAACTGAGCTACAGGCCCGACGGGGCGCATCGTATCATGCGTTGCCGGACGCGCCCTTGGGTTATCGTAGGGCGCTCGTGAGCCCGCCACCGCTACCCGATTTACCGATCAACGAGGCCCTGCCGGCGCTGGCCCAGGCGCTGACCAATCGCCGCAGTGTGCTGTTGGAGGCTCCGCCAGGCGCGGGTAAGAGCACCATCGTGCCGCTGTTCTTGCGCTCGAGCCCCTGGCTCGCGGGGCAAAAGATCTTGATGCTCGAACCGCGGCGCCTCGCGGCGCGCGCCGTCGCCGGCCGCATGGCGCATCTGCTCGGCGAACCCGTCGGCCACAGCGTCGGGTTTCGCACGCGGCTCGAAACGCGAGTGAGCCGAGAGACGCGCGTCGAAGTGGTCACGGAGGGCATTCTCACGCGCATGCTGCAAGAGGACTCAGGCCTCGCCGGTATCGGCTGCGTGATCTTCGACGAGTTCCACGAACGCAGTCTGAACGCCGACTTAGGGCTCGCGCTGTGCATCGAGAGTCAGCAGAACTTGCGCGAGGATTTGCGCCTGGTGGTAATGTCGGCGACCCTGGATCTGCAGCCCATCGCCAAGCTGCTGGGCGACGCACCGGTCGTAGCCGCACGCGGCCGCAGCTTTGACGTCGCGACGCAGTACATCGCTCGCCGCCCGGAAATCTACCTCGAACAACAAACGGCCCAAGTGGTGCGCACGGCCCTGCGCGAACACGATGGCGACATCCTGTGTTTTCTGCCGGGTGCCGCCGAGATTCGCCGCGTGCAGCGCGCACTGGAGGATACGGGTCTCGATCGCAATGTGCGGGTGCTGCCTCTGTACGGCGAACTTGAGAGTGCGGCGCAGGATGCGGCCCTCTCCCCGGCGCCCGCGGGACAGCGGAAAATCGTGCTCGCCACCAGCATTGCGGAAACCAGCCTGACCATCGAAGGCATTCGCGTAGTCGTCGATTCAGGATTGCGTCGCTACGCGGAGTTCGATCCCGCGACCGGCATGAGTCACCTGGTCACCACTAAAGTGTCGCAAGCGGCGGCCGATCAACGCCGTGGACGCGCCGGCCGCTTGAGCGCGGGCCACTGCTACCGGCTTTGGTCGGAGGGAACTCAAGGTTCGCTCGCCCCGCAAACGGCGCCGGAAATCCTGCATGCCGATCTCGCCCCGTTGGCCCTGGAACTCAGTTGCTGGGGAGCCGTGGACGCCGCGAGCTTGTCCTGGCTCGATCCGCCACCCGCCGCGCCTCTGGCGCAGGCGCGCGATTTGTTGCGGCAGCTCGAGGCTATCGATTCCGCCGCACGCGTCACCCCGCATGGCAGGATGCTGGCGAAGCTCGGGACCCATCCGCGACTGGCGCACATGCTCGTCAAAGCACGCGAGTTCGGTGCGCCGCGTTTGGCCTGCGACCTCGCGGCCATCTTGAGCGAGCGCGACATCTTGCGCGCGAGCGCCGGCGCGCGCGACGTGGATCTGCGCCTGAGGGTGGCGGTTCTGCGCGGTGACGTTCGGGATCTACCGCCCGGCATCACGGTGGACTCCCGCGCGATGACCCAGGCGGCGCGCAGCTCCGGGCATTGGCAGCGCGACTTTGCGCGCGGCCGCCCCGACTCGGCGGATCCGCACGAATGGACCGGAATATTGTTGGCGTGGGCTTACCCAGATCGTATTGGACGGGCGCGCGGTGACGGCGGTCGATACGTACTGGCGAATGGCCGAGGCGCACGCTTTGGGGAACCGCAAGCGCTGGCCAAAGCCGAGTTCATCGTCGCGGCGGAATTGGACGGCGCGGAACGCGAGGCGCGGATTTTTCTCGCCGCTCCCTTGAGGCTCGCGGATATCGAGGAGCATTTTTCGGCGCAAATCCTCGATCGCGCCGAGATATTCTGGGACGATCGCGAACACGCAATTCGTGCGCGGCGCGAACGCCGCCTGGGCGCCTTGGCTCTGGAATCGACCGAGATTCGCAATCCCGATCCTCAAGGCTTGCAAAATGCCGTGCTCACAGGCCTTCGGCAGCTCGGGATTGCCGGCCTGCCGTGGACCCCGGAGTTGCGGCAGTGGCAGGCGCGCGTCATGTTGATGCAGCGATATGCCGTCGCGTCGCCGGAGCCCTGGCCGGATTTGAGCGATACGGCGCTCGCCGCAACCCTCGAGGAATGGGCGCCCCCCTGGATTTCCGGTTTTACGCGTCGCGAACATTTTGTGCGGATTGACCTCGCCAATGCCCTGCGATCTCGTTTGACCTACGCGCAAGGCGTGATCGTCGAGCGGGAGGCGCCGACGCATTTCACCGTGCCCAGCGGCTCCCATATACCGATCGATTATTTGGACGGCGAGATTCCTACGTTGTCGGTGCGCCTGCAGGAAATGTTTGGATTGAACCAAACACCGAGCGTGGCCGCCGGGCGGCTGCCCCTGCTGCTGAAATTATTGTCGCCGGCCAGGCGTCCGGTACAAATCACCCGTGATCTCGTCAGTTTTTGGAATCGTGGATATCACGAAGTGAAGAAGGACTTGAAGGGTCGATACCCCAAACACTACTGGCCGGAGGATCCCTACACCGCCGAGCCCACGCGCCGCGCACGGCCGCGCTCGCCGTCCCGCTAGTATTTTCCGCATCCGCGGTTGACAACTGCGCAGCAGCGGTTAGGGTGATCGAGTGACGCCAGATCCTGTGACCGCGGACCCCGCGCAACTCGCCCGCCGCGCTCTGTTCGGATTCATTCTCACGTTCATCGCGGCGCGCGCGGTTGTGCTCCTGATCATGTCGCACCGGATGCCGAATCTCTATTTCTTTCTGCGCGGCACGCATGTCCATCATCTGAACTACGGGATTTTTTTGCTCGCCGGCGTCGGCGCATACCTTCTGTTCCGCGTACGCGGCGCACCGGGCTTACGCCTCGCTGCCCTGGCTTATGGTATCGCCATGGCGTTGACATTCGATGAATTTGGCATGTGGCTGAATTTGGGAGGCAGCTACTGGCAGCGGGCGAGCGTCGACGCAATCATCGTCGTTGCCGCGGTGCTTGGACTCGTTGCGTTTGCGTCAGCGATTCGCAGCTTCGAATCGCGCCACGTAAGGGCTTTTATTGCCCTCCTGATCGCCCTGATCGCGTTCGGCGTGGTGCTTTACGACACGTCGGTGCATATCGGCAGACTGGAGGGCCCGCGGTTGGAGGCGCTTGAATTGTCTTCATCACCATGACCCCGCGCGGAGGTTGTATGCTTCTTAATTTGGCGCACAGAAAACGACTCGATGAAGGACTTCAGCAATCATTTTCGCGACCTCGTTAAGCGTCAGCTGCTAGGCGACGACCCGCGAGTCTTAGTGCCGCGCGGAGCACAAGACATGATGATCCTCGCCACATGGCGCCTGTCGAGCGACGCACTTCGCCCCAACAAACGCTCGCGAATGATCCGCATCGCCATTTCACAGAACGCGCTCGAGGACTACGCTCGCGGCAGCGACGATGCGCGGCTGGCCGGCGATGAGCGCTTTGTCACGTGGTTTCGACGCCAATTGAGCGCCTTCGATCCCAATCATGACTCGCCGCTCGGCGTGGAGCCGCCGGCCGTGACGTGGCCGGTGAACACGGATGTATTGAATGCACACGCATGATCTCTTCGACGGTGCTTCGTCCGACACCCGGCACGAGCGGCTCGCACCGGGTGCTTGGTTGCTCCGCGGATTCGCGCTCGGCCAGGTGACGGCGGTGTTGGCCGCCATCGAGGGCATTCAAGCGGCGGCGCCCTTCCGTCACTTGGTGACTCCCGGTGGTTTTCGCATGTCGGTGGCCATGACCAATTGCGGCCACTTGGGGTGGGTGAGCGATCGCCGTGGCTATCGCTACGATGCGTGCGACCCGTTAAATGGCGAGCCTTGGCCGCCGATGCCGCCGGTATTTCTCGAGTTGGCCCAAACGGCTGCGCGGGCAGGCGGGTTTTTGGGCTTCGCGCCCGATGCGTGTCTAATCAACCGGTACGAACCCGGCGCTCGCCTCACCCTGCATCAGGACAAGGACGAACGCGATTTCAGCGCGCCCATCGTGTCGGTGTCGCTTGGATTGCCCGCGGTTTTCTTGTTCGGCGGTGACGCACGCAGAGACAACCACCGACGCGTACGGCTACAACATGGCGATGTCGTGGTCTGGGGCGGCCCTGCGCGCTTGCATCACCATGGCGTGCTTGCGCTGAAGGACGGCTATCACGAAATCTTGGGCCCGCAGCGGCTGAATCTGACCTTCCGCCGCGCCGCCTGACTTCAAGGCGACGCAGCGCTGCGTGGAATTTCCTTCGTTTCCACCGCCTCGATCGCCGGCGTACGCCAACCGCTGCGCACGCCCCAGAAATAAAAGACCAGCGCGGCCAGCGCGACGCAGAGTTGATCCCAACCGTAGCCGATGTAGTTGTGTCCTTCGAACTCCTTGCTGCCGGCCCAGGACAACCCGGTTATCACCAACAAGTAGGTGATCAACCACCAGGCGGCGCGTAGCTGTCGGCCGAAATTGAGCCAGGCGGCCTTGCCTTGGTAGTACAGATACACGGGCATCGGCAGAATCAACAGCAGCATGATCTCGCCGGTGTGCGGCCAGCGCGCCCAGAAGAGCATGAGCGTAGCGAGCACAAAGGCCACCGGCGCGAGGACTGGCAGGCCCGACACCCGCAGCGGCCGGTGCAGATTAGGCGCCGTGCGCCTAAGCACCATCACACTGATCGGTACCACGAGGTAGGTAATGATGGTGGCAACCGAGATCACAGCGGCCAGCTTGCCCCAACCGCGGAAGAAGAAGAGAAAGATGAAGGACACCGCCAAATTGAACCACATCGCAGGTCGCGGGATCCCGAAGCGCGGATGCACTCGGCCCAATACTTCGGGTACCGTGTCGCTGCGCTCCATGGCGTAGATCATGCGCGCGGTGGTGGCCGTGTAGGTGGTGCCGGTGCCGCTCGGGCTGACAAAGGCATCGGCGTAAAGTAGGAGGGCGAGCCAGTTGAGATTGAGCGCGAGTGCCAACTGCGCGAACGGCGAGCTGTATTCCAGTGCAGCCCAGCCCTCGTGCAAGTGCTCCGGCGCCACGGTGCCCAAGAAGGCTACTTGCAGCATCAGATACACCACCGTGCTCAGCGCGATCGAACCGAAGATCGCAAAGGGCACGCTGCGCCCCGGGTTGCGCGCCTCGCCCGCCAGATTCACCGGACTTTGGAAACCGTTGTAACTGAATACGATGCCGCTGGTGGCAACGGCAGTGAGGATGGCGGCAACGTTCCCGACGTGCTGGCCGCCGTGGATGCCCACGCGAAAGTTTTCCCAATGAAAGCCGGTGCACACCAGCGCGATGGCGGTGGCCGCCGGCACGATGAGCTTGAAAAAGGTGATGGCGCTGTTGGTATCGGCAAAAACCTTCACGCTCCAGAAATTGAGCAGGAAATAGATCACCACCAGTACGGCAGCGATGGACAAACCCGGCACGGTCAATTCGCCCTGGCCATTGGCGGCGTGGACGTAGAGGTCGTGCGCCCAGGTCCAAGGCCAGGAACTCATGTATTGCACCGAAGCTTCTGCCTCCACCGGGATCACCGAGACAATGGCGATCCAGGCGGCCCAGCCGGCGACGAACCCGACCAGCGAACCATGCGAATAATGTCCGTAGCGCACCGCGCCGCCGGACTCCGGAAACATGGCGCCGAGCTCAGCATAAGTAAAGGCAACGAACAGGATGACCACCGCGCCGATGAGCCAGGCGTAGACCGCACCGGGACCTGCCAGCTGGGCGGCGCGCCAGGCACCGAATAACCATCCAGACCCGATAATGGAACCTAAGCCGGTGAACATCAGAGCGACGGCTCCGACTTCGCGACGAATCGCATTTTCATTGGACATGCATCACCTCCCTGAGAATCGACTGTAGCGGCTCGACCGGCCTTACGCCATGCTCCGACGGGTAATCGTCGCCGAATAGGCTTTTTAACCTTTTATGTGTATCCCCGTGAAGAACTGGCTGCGCCGCAGAATTCTCGAACCTTTCCTGGCTTTGTTGAGGCAGGGCATTTCGCCGGATCGGCTCGCGCTCTGCGTAGCGATCGGAATGGTGGTCGGCAACATACCCATTTTTGGCATTTCGACCATCCTCTGCGCCACGATCGCCCTGGCATTTCGTTTGAATCTGGCGGCGATTCAAGTCGTGCAGGCAGCCATGGCGCCTACCCAAATATTATTGATCATTCCCTTCGTCCGCCTCGGCGAATGGATCTTGCGCGTCCCTCCCCAGCCCGTGTCGATCAAGGAAGGGCTCGAGCTTCTGGCGCAAGGCGCCGGGAGCGCCATTGTCGCGCTCTGGGAAGCGATTCTGCATGCGGGATTCGCCTGGGTCTTGGTCGCTCCCTTTGCCGTTTTTCTATTCTATAAATTGTTGACGCCTGTCTTCGAGCGCGCTGCTGCGCAAATCAAGTAGCTTCGGCTTCGCATCCGTGTTCGCAGCGGTCTCGCTCGATTTGCAGAGTGGCGTGATGAATATGGAAACGCCGCTTGAGATTGGGCGTGAGGGAGTCCAGCAGCGCATCGTCCGCACCGCGATCCGGCACGACTAGGTGAGCGGTCAGGGCGACGCTGGTGGTGCTGAGCGCCCAGATGTGCAGATCGTGCACATCGGTCACTCCGCGCTGATCGGCTAAGAAGGACATGACGGCCGAGGAATTGACGCTCGCCGGTACGCCGTCGAGCGACAAGTGCACCGAATCTCGCAACAGTCCCCAGGTGCTCACCAAAATCGCGGCAACGATCAACAGACTTACAATCGGGTCTAAGCGGCTCCAGCCGGTGAACAAAATGAGCGCACCCGACAGTAGTACGCCGACGGATACGGCGGCATCACCCAGCATATGGATGAAGGCGCTGCGTCTGTTCAGATCGCCGTGACTGCCGGCGTGCAGCATCCAGGCACTCAATCCGTTGATCACGATGCCGCTCGCCGCGACACCCATCACGATCGCCCCTGCCACAGCGGGAGGCGACGCGAGGCGGCCCACGGCCTCCCAGGCGATGGCGCCGCACGCCAACAGCAACAGAACGGCGTTTGCGAGCGCCGCCAGCACCGAAGAACGTCCCATTCCGTAAGTGAACTTGGCACCGGGGGGCCGGCGCCCCAAATACATGGCGGCCCACGCGCACACCAACCCCAGCACATCGCTCAAGTTATGACCGGCATCAGCGATCAATGCCACCGAGTTGGACAGAAATCCAAAGCCGCCCTCGATGACCACGAAAACCAGGTTCAGCGCCACCGCGATAGCCATTCGGGTATTGATGCCCTGGGTCGCTATGCCATGGGCATGCGCGTGTTCATGCTCGTGCTCGTGCTCGTGCCCGCGATGATCGTGCTGTTCCATCGGATGTATCTTACTCCGACGCCGGCCGCTGAATCGCGCGAATCCCCTCCAGGGGTTTCCTCATTGACGGGTGCCCCCCAGCGTAACTAGGCTAGTCATTGCTAAGCAAGCCTGTCGATGCGATAGCGCGCCTTGCGGACTATGTTCGGCTCCGATTCATGAATGTTCTCGGCATATGGCAGTCACCGACGACTATTTGCAGTACACGCTCGAGCAACTCGCCGGCCTCGGACGCGTGATCACGCGCCGTATGTTCGGTGCGGTCGGTCTCTATCATGAGGGGCGGTTCTTTGGGCTCATTGCCGACGACACACTATATTTCAAAGTAAACGATTCCAACCGAGGCGACTACGAGGCGCGCGGCATGGGTCGGTTCCGTCCCTACCCCAATAAGCCCCAGTTGAGCATGACCTACTACGAAGTGCCGGCGGATACTCTCGAGGATGCCGACGAGTGCATGGTGTGGGCGCGCAAATCCGTGGCGGTCGCCGCAGCCGCGATTACCGGGCGGCGACCGTCGCGGCCGCGAAAAAATCTTCATCCGCAATGACTTCTTTTCCCGTTGGCTTGGGCAAGGCACTCCAGACGACGATCACTACATGCTCTCTGGGGTTCACGTAAATATGTTGCCCATAGATGCCGAGCGCCTGAAAGGCGCCCTGGTTCGTGGAACCCGGACTCGCAGAGAATGGCCAAATCATGTAGCCGTAGTCCACGACTTTTCCGCCGATCGTTTTACTGCTGCCGGCGTCCCGGACCCAGCCGACCGGCAGAATCCTCTCGTCGCCCGCGACTCCGCCATTCATAAGGAATAACCCAAATCGCGCGTAGTCGCGCAGGGTGGCGCTGAGCCCGCTGCCGCCGATCTCCAGTCCATCGGGCGATTCCAGCCACCACGTCGCGTCGGACTCCATGCCCGCTTTGGTCCAAATTCGTTCCGACAAATACTCCGCGAGGGGACGCCCGACCGCCGCCCGCACCACCGCGCCCGCAACGAAAGTCTCCCCCGTGCTGTAATTCCAAATCGTGCCTGGCGCTCCCGCTCGCGGCAGCTTGGCCATCAGATCCATGATCGCGCCGGGGTGTTGCGCAATTTGTGCATCCAGCATGCGGCGCCGGTCCGATGCCGGGTTGGTATAGGTTTCGTCCCACTTCACGCCCGAGGCCATTTGCAGCAGGTATCGAATGCTCACTCCGTCGTATGCGCTGCCTTGGAGTTTCCCGACATACTTGGTCACCGGATCGTCGATACTCTTGATGTGTCCATCCTGGATCGCCGCGCCCATCAACGAGGAAGTGATCGACTTGACCATGGACATGGACATCCAGCGCGTCTTCTCCGTGTTGCCCATTTCATAATCTTCGTAGGCGATTTTCCCGTCCTTCAAAACCAGCAGCGCGGTCACGCGATTCAACGCCATGTAATCGATCAAGTCGTAAGTCTTGCCGCCGGAGCTGAACTCGACTTTGGTCAGTGGCTTGGCCGCCGGGGGCAGCGCCAGCACGTTGGGTCCATGTTTGACCACGCGCACCGGAAACAACCGCTCGATGTGGCGAAAAGTGTTGACCTGGATGTCGGAGGTCAGCGTGCCATCGTAGACCTGGGTTACGCTGCCGATATTTTCCGCGGCGCTGACGGTTTGTTGAGTGAACATGCAGGCAACCAATAGTGCTGTGGCGAGTGATGCAGAGACCTTGAAAGTCATGTTTACTCCATCGCGAATACACGGTCGTCATCGGCGAAACACTTCCATCGCGGCATTGCGCACTTTAAAGCGGCAAGTGGCGATTCACGAGCGCGACCATTCGGTCGACGGCGGCGTGGAATGGATCCTGACCGAGCTCCGGCAGATCGACGTAAGTGGCGCCGTCTTTGAGCAGAGGCTTTACCCGCAAAGTTTGCTCGATGATGTCATCGTGTGGAGCAAAAACCCTCAATGGCGCTTTCAGACTCTTGAGTTTTTTCTCGATGGGGTAACCGCAAGCGGCGCGGAACGCCGCACCGGGGTTTGCCGCGAGCACATGCTCCACGAATCGGCGATGCACTTCGCCTAGGTCGTGAGGCGGTTGGCGGAAGGCGAAGCCGCCGCGCCAAGCGCCCAGCACATGGCCACCCTCGGTTGCCGGCTTCAGAGGCTGTTCGCTGTACTTTTCCAGCTGGCGTTGCTGTTCTGCAGCCGAAAATAGCGGCATTCCAACGACGATGACTCGTCGTACGCGGGAACCGAGTTGATGAGCAACCTCGATGGCCTCGAAGGAACCCGTGTGCATGCCCAATAGGTCGATGTCGCCCTCGATGCCGGCCGCCATGAGCGTGTCGACCGTGCCCTGGGCGTACTGCTCGAGTGACAAGGGCCAAGGCGGTGCGTCGGAAAAGCCGTAACCCAATCGATCCGGCGCATGAGTCGGCCGCTCCAGTCGCTTCTGCAGCAATTCCCACATGGCGCCCGAGCGCGGCGACATGTGCAGTAGCACCAGCGGCACGCCTTTGCCATCGTTGCTGCGCAAGTGCATTTGTCCGAAGGGAGTCGGATAAATCCGACGTATCATCTAATGAGCATCCAAAAAGGTCTCGACCAACGACGCCACCAAATCCGGTCGCTCGATGTGCAGCATATGTCCCGCGCCCGCGACGCGGGCAATTTCAATGTGCGGAAATATCGCGCGAAATGCCGCCGTCGTGCCGTCGGCGCCCAGCTTCGCCAGGATGTCCGACTCCTCGCCCACCAGCATCAACAGAGGCGCACGCAACTCGCGCCAAGACGCTTCAGTATCTTCGCGCTTGTACAGTATCGGATTCACCCAGTG